>CAURUA010000011.1:0-44260 GCA_963528045.1 uncultured Campylobacter sp.
CCGCAAGGCAGATACGAAGCTTCTCGTCGGTCTTTTGCATCGCCTTTTCAAACTCTTTCGCCGCCAGATCGGCCTTGATCTCGTCTATCGCGTCGCTAAATTCCGCCCAAAATTTATCCACTCTGCCCGCGAACGTGCTCGGCTCCTGCGCCTTTTCAGCTTTTTTACCAAAACCAAATAACCCCATTTTTTCTCCTTATATCAAATTTTACTTGCATTATAGCTAATTAATTTGCCTCACGTGCACTGAAAGCAACCGCCCAAAACCTCGCATTTTTCGCAGATCTGCACGTATATGACGCCCTCGCCCTCTATCATCTCGCCAAACGGGATCTGCGCTAGATGTTTCATCGTCCCGCCGCAGCTAGGGCAGGCTAGATACTCGGCGTCCTGCACCCACTGCGGATAGCCGCCCACGGTCGCATCAAGCTCGCCAAAGCAGCCGTAAAATGGCGATACTTCGCTGCCTAGCTTAAATTTCATATCGCACAGTCGCGCCATGTCCTCTTGCGAAAAATAACTCTCCGTAAATCCTTCGCCTTTATAGCTTAGCTCCAGCTCGCCGTCTGCGCCTCTCTTGCAAAAGTAAACGACCGAACCGATACAGGTCGGGCAACAGCGAAAGATCGCGTCGCGCTTTAAATTTAAAAACGCAAGCTGCGGTTCGGATGCTTTTAGGCGCAGCATATCGAGTATCTCGCAGCCGCAAAACTCGCACTTTTGCCCCGTAGGCTCGCCGATCTGTACGGGCTCATCCGCGTTTTGATTTGCGCCTTCGCAGCAGGCATCCTTTGCATTTTCGCTTAAATTTAAACCGCTGCCAGCGTCTTTTTGCGCGTCTGATTTGAAATTTACGCGCTCGTTCCGCAAGCTCGCGTCTTCGTCCATGCCCGTGCGAGCACTCTGCGCGCCCGCGTGTAAATTTGAAATTTCGTCCGCGTCTTTTTGGGCATTTTGTTCGGAATTTGCGCCGCTCACGCCACCTTTGAAATTTAAAATTTCGCTCGCGCTTTCATCTCCACGCCCGCTAGGGCAGCCGCCGTTTTTCTCCGCGCCATCTTTCACGCGCACCGCAGTAAGGCATTTATCAAAAACTAGCGATTTGCGCTCGCCCGTCTCGTCAAAGCTCCACCCGCCGATTTGCGCGTAAATTTCAGTGCCTGCGTAGAGCTTTTGGCGCCACGGCTTCGGGTTTTGATACAGCTCGTAAAAAAGCCGCGTCGTCTGCTCGTCACCCTGCCACGCAAGCGAGCACAGAAGGTGATTTAGCGTGTTTTTGGAGTTATCTTGTAGCGAGTCTAGTTTTGCTATGAGCGCGTCTCTTACGTCCTTAGGCGCGCCGAAGTAGAGCTCGGGCGGATAGTAGATCTGCTTCGCCGCCGCAGCTCGCGCGATCCTTGGATCATGTATGTCCAGCAGGCTAAAAAGCGCCCAAAAATCGTTGTAAATCTCATCCCATTTTTCGATCTCGTCGATTCGGTCTACGATTTTTAGGATCATCGCCTCCACTTCGTCCGCGCTTAGGTTTAAAATCTCCTCTCGCCTCTGCTTTTGGCGGCATGAGTGGCAGATGCCGTCAAAATAGATCGTGTTTTCTCCGCATTTTGGGCATAGATGGGCTTTGCTTTGCATTTTATCTCCTTAAATTTGGATTTAAATTTCGTCAAATTTTAGCTAAATTTTACTATTTTGTGGCGATCAAGCGCAGTTTAGAATTTATGTCGCATTGAACGAGAGGCTTTATAATACAGCTAAATGCGTCATTTACAAATGGAATTCAAGCTGAAAGAGATGTGAATTTTAAATTACAATAGAAATAGGGCGGGTTTGCGAGATCAAGCGGAATTCATCTTCGAAAAGACAAATTCCACTTTTGTGCTCTTAGGCGCAAATCATTTTTCAATGTGATGTTTGACTAGATACTCGATGATATTTACCGCATTATCGATGCCGCAATACGACGTATCAATGCAGATATTGTAGTTTGCGGACGCGCCCCAGACTTGGTTGGTGTAGTATTGATGAAAGCTCATCCTGCCTGCGTCGCTGTTTTCCATATATTCGCGCGCGTCGGTATGGCCCTCTTTTTCTAATCTAGCGAGCTTAAACTCATCGCTCGCACGTAAAAATACCGTCAGCAGATTCGGATGTCCGCGTAAGAAAAACCCCGCGCAGCGCCCAAGCACTATAACGTTGCCGCCCGAGACGATCTTTTCGTAGATTGCTACGATGCGATCGCGCTTCTGCTCATTGGCTAGCTCGTTGTGCGATATTGCCTGAAGTAGCGTATTTACGGGCATTTCGTTGTAGAACTCATACATCTGCTCGAAGCAGCCAAGCTCGTCTGCTTTGCGGAGCAGATCCGCCTTGGCTAGATAGGTGTAGCCTAAGCGCTCGGCTAGTTTGCGCGCGGTTTCGCGCCCGCCTGCGCCCGTTTGTCTAGCGATCGAGATTATCATATTTTCTCCTTAGATGAAATGTGCAAAAATACCGGCACCGATGACAGTAAGAAGCCCCGTAACCGCCATTGCTAAAGACGCCATCGCGCCTTCTACGTCACCGATCTCAAGAGCGCGCGCCGTTCCCATCGCGTGGCTCGCGCAGCCTAGGGCGATACCTTTTGCCATCGCCTTTTTGATACCAAAAATTTTAAGTAGTGCCTCGCCAAATACACTGCCGATGATGCCCGTAGCGATGATGCAGGCCACCGTTAGTGTCACGATGCCGCCTAAGCTTTCGCTAATACCCATACCGATCGGCGCTGTGACGGATTTTGGTAGTAGCGTGACATACATTGTATGATTTAGCCCAAATATCACCGACATCGCATAGATGCTGCCTAGCCCTGCGATCATACCCGAAATCAGTCCTGCGAAAATAGCTAAAAAATTACTTCGCAAAAGCGCCAGCTGCTCGTATAGCGGCACGGCTAGACAGACGGTAATCGGCGTTAAGAAAAAGCTAATGTGCGAGGCGCTCGCGTTAAATTTTTCGTATGGAATTTTAAAGAGTAAAAGCACGCAGACGGTAAGCACGATACCGATTAGAAGCGGGTTGAAAATAGTTAGCTTAAAGCGCTTTTTTAGATAAAGTCCCAGCTCAAACGAGCCTAGGCACAAAAATACGCCGAAAAAAGCGGAGTTCATTAAAATTTCCCTCATTTTTTGTCGTCTCCGGATAAAATTTCGCGCTCCAGCTTCGCATCCACGCCCTTTGTATTCACGCCGTCTTGTTCGTGCGCGGCTGCGTAAAGCCTGCGCTTAACGCGGGCGAGGGCGATTTTATAAAAGATTTGCGTTACCGCGCCGCTTGCACCGATGACTACTACCGTAGAGACTGCCGTAATCGCGATGATTGCGAAAAGATGCTGGCGTAGCGCGTCGCCTGCGATGATGATCGCAGCGCCCGCCGGGATGAAGATCACAGGCATAATCTGCATAAAAAACGACACGGTTTCTCTGATCTGCGATACTTTGATGAGTTTGAAGATCAGGGCTAAAAGCATAATGACTAGCCCGTAGATGCTAGCGGGGATCGGCACAGGCACGAGCGCCGCCAAAATCTCCGCAACAAAAGATATTCCTAAAATCACGCTGAATTGGATTAAGTAGTTCAAAGCTTACCTCGGATTAAAATTTAGCGCTAAATTTAGCACTTTGCAGTTAAAATAGATATTAATCTTGCGGATTTTGGGCGAAATTTTGCGGCAAAATTTACTTAAGCAAGCTCTGTAGCTAGGCTTTAGATAGAATTTTGAGATTTATCGTAGCGCTAAATTTAGCCTCGCGATACGGGTAAAATTCGGCTACGACTACTCAATCAAGCGTCTCGCCTAGCTCGATTTTGACGTCTAGAACCTTGCAGACTAGATCAAAAATTTCAATATCGACGTTGGGCGCGTATTCGTCCAAAACCGTGTAAACTTCGGCGCGCATATCCTCGTCGTGGCTCGGGTGCGAGCGCGAATACAGCTCATCAGTACGCCGCACGAGCGTGAGATTATCGATATCTCGCTCGCGCATCGCCTGCTTGAGCCGCTTTGAAATTTGCCATTTGAAACTTTGCATTTTCTCCCCTTTAAATTTGCGCGATACTAGCCAAAAGGGCTTTAAAGTTTAATTTCTTAAATCCGGTGGCGAGTTTCGGCGCGATCAGCGAGCCTGCGCCGCTTGGTCTTGCGCTTGCAAATATAAAACGAGCCGGGTTTAGATTGGGGCTTTACCGGCTAAATAGAAGATTATCTTTGCGTAAATAGCGCTAAATCTCGCAAAGCCAATGGGATTACTTCGCCGTGCGAAGCGCCTTCGTAGAGCCTAAACTCGCAAGAAAGCCCCTTTGTTTTTAAAATTTCAGCTAGATCGGCCGCTTTTAAAATTCCCGCTTTATCGGTTTTTCCTTTACGCATTTCACTCGAGCCGGCAACGAGCATTATGAATTTCGCTTTTAAATTTGATCTAAGCTTTCCCTCGTCTAGGGCATCTCTGATCAGCTGTGATTCACCCCACCACAACGAAGGCGAGGCGATAAAAAACTCGTCGAAAATCCCATCGTCGCGCAGCAAAGCATAAATCCCGAATAGCCCGCCGAACGAATGTCCGAAGTAAATTTTATCGCTTTTTGCCGTAGAGTATTTTTTATCCACGAGCGGAAATAGTTCATCTTTTACGAAATCGTAAAATTCTGCCGCGCCGCCGCCGTTTGCATATTCTTCGCCGCTCGCCGCGGGCGTTAAATCTCTCGTGCGACGCTTAGTATCATACGCTAGCGGGCTATCGTATCCGATACCTACTATAAGGACGGTTTTATTTAATTTAGGCCCGGTTTCGGCGTTTTCTTTCGCGCTATTTCGACCTGCGTAAATTTGCGCATAAGAGTTTAAAAACATAGCAACTTGCGCGTTCGCATCAACCATAAAAACTACCCTATCATAGCGAGCGACATTTTTTTGACGAGCTATAAAAATTTTATATTTTTCGCCGCTCTTACTTTTTAGAATAAAATCGCTCACGTTAAACATTTCGCGCGCAGCTCCACTTATCCGCTCAATCTTTTGCGGCGGTTTTGCCCCCAGATCGCAAGCGAATAAGCACACTAAAAAGAGTGCGTCAAATACCGTAAGAAAGCTCTTTAGGCTTACCATTTAGCGTTTACCTTAAACCAAAACCTCCTGCCCTCCTCGGGATACCAATAGTAATTGCCGTCGTCGGCGAGACCCTCGTCGTATCGGACGTTATCAAATATATTGTAGGCGGTTAAATTTAGGCTAAGATTATCGTTTAAATCGTATTGTGCGCCCAAATCCGCAGTAAAAAGCTTTTTGTCGTTTTTGCTGACTCTATTGCCCGGACCGAATTGCACGCTTGTAAGCTCGCTTTCGTAATTAAGACCGATAAAGGTAGAAAGCGGAGCGATAGGCCTATAGCTAAGTGTCGCATGTGCGGCATGCTTCGGAGTAGCGGTAAGGGATTTGCCATCTAGCCTACTAAGATTGGTTTGGCTAAATTTTACGGCGCCGCGTGGCGTATAGATCGTAGGATCCCCGGTCTCGATCTCGGAGTGGCTGTAGGTGTAGTTCGCCTTGAAATTTAGCCTCTTAGTAATATCGTAATCACCGCTCAGCTCAACGCCGTAAACCTCCGCTCCGTCTATATTAAAATACGTTCCCCAACCCGGGCAATTAACGCTCGGTGCGCCGGCGCAGCCTCCGTAAGCGGGAATCCTATTGATATTGCTGCCATCGGTATCTAAAATTTTATCTTTGAAGTCGTTTTTAAATAGCGTGATATTGCCGCGCAGATTGTCTGCATTGTCGTAATAAAGCCCGATCTCGTAAGTCGTGCTTTTCTCGGGCTTTAAATCCTCGTTACCGAAATCTATAATCCTCCAGCCGCCCTGAATCGTGCCTACTTCCGGCGAAATTTGATTGACGTCGGGAGTTTTATAACCGGTTGCGACGCCGCCTTTGATCGTCCAGGTATCACCTATATTAAACGTCGCGTAGGCTCTAGGAGAAAAGTGGTTGCCGAAGTATTCGTTATGCGTGAGCCTGCCGCCGAGCGTTAAAAATAACGTATTTTCCAAAATTTCGATCTCATCCTCTAAAAATCCCGCATGCTCGTTCATAGAAAATCGCTGCGGAGAGCGTAAATTTTGCCTATTCGCGTTTGAAACGATGAAAGTCGTTTGCACATCCTGTTTGCTAAAATCGTAGCCGAAGGTAAGCGTATTTATACCGAGATAAGTCGTAAATTTGGAATTAAAATTTCTATTTTTTACGATTGCGGGCGAAAGGCTATCAAAAATGCTCGTACGGCGAGTCTTGTCCCAAAAATAACTTATATCAGCACTTAAGCTTTCAAACTCGCCTAAATATCCGACGCCGTGATTTTCTCTTTTATATTTATAGTGATTTAATCCACGTGCGTTGGGATAAACGGCGGTTTTACCAAGAGTCCTTGAATAATCGTGATTTTGCCTTCCGGTTTGAACGTAAAATTTATTATTTTCATCCGGCGTTAGCCAAAGCTTGGCGTTAGAATCCGATTTATCGCTCTTTTGATAGCCTCCCTTATAGCCGTCCTCGTCGCGCAGTTTCTTATATCCCCACAGCTGAAGCGCCGCATACTGCCCGAAGGGAATATTGACGTAGGCTTCGCCCATCTTACCGTCTCCGATACCCTCGTGATCTTGGATAGTCGTAGATATGGCGGCGCTTCCGCTAAATTTAGAAAAATTCTTTTTCGTAATGATATTTATCACGCCGCCTACCGCATCGCTTCCGTAAAGTGAACTCATAGGTCCTCTAATCACTTCGATACGCTCTATCGCTCCTGCGGGCGGGATAAAATTCGAGTTCATATCGCCCGCTCCGCCTTTTGGGTTCGCCGCCGCGGAACTTACGCGTTTGCCGTCGATAAGCACAAGGGTTTGAGAGTTTTCCATTCCTCTGATGGATATCCCGCTTGCCGGGCCGTCATCGCCTGCAATAACGCTGACGCCCGGCATTTTATTCGCAATATCGTGTAGCGAAGTGAATCTGCCGCTTGATATCTCTTTATTATCCAAGGTAGAGATGGAGGCCGGCGCCTGCCTAATATCTTGGCTAAAGCCGCTCGCGCTTACTACGATTTCGCCAAGATTCGTGCTATTCGCGTCACTGTTTAGATGCGAGCCTTCGACGCCGCATAAAATCGAAACGCTCGCACATATCGATAATGCGATAAATTTCACCTTTTTAAAATACATATCTTTTTGCATTTTTGTTCCTCTATTTTGAAATTTAATCGCGGATTATAACTCAAGGCGGATAAATTTAATATTAATTATTAAAGTATTTTTATAGAATTAAATTTGACTAACAATTCCCCATTCCATCGATATTTTCATAAAAATTATTTTAAATAAAGTGTAGCATATAATCAAGAAATTACTGTAAATAAGTAAAATTTTATAACGTCACAAGCGGCAGCGCGAAAACAGCTTTACTCTATTGATTTCGTGCATCCTGCGGCTTGCAATAATTATTAAACTAGCATGGGATTAATATTCGATGGTTTTTAACACAGTAGCTTCGTATGAATAAATTTATATTACTAAGGGGTATAATCGCTTCGGCGCAATTTAAAATTTTGAGTAGTTTATATAGGCGGATTTAATTTTAAAATAGTTTTATCAGCACGGCACAATCTGCCGAGGTTTTAAATTTAGAGCAAAGAGTCGATTCAAATTTAGAATCCTGGCGCAAAAAGACAAAATAAGAAGATAAAATTTAATAAGACCCCGCAAATTTATCTTAAAATTTAGCGGGATCAAATTTGGATTTACGCCGCAGGCGCGCTATTTTCGGCGTGAGTATCGCCAGAGTCTTTGGGCCTTAAAAGCCACTGCTTTGCAAAGATCAGCACGTAGATCGCAGCGCCTATGCCGTAGCTTGCGTATTCGCTAGGGATAAACTCTATGAATTTCGCGCAGATATTAGGCACCAGCATTAGCGGCGTTACGAGTAATAAGAGCAGGCGCTCTACCGGGTTGCATTTGGTTACGAACCAGCCTTGTAGCGAGGAGCTGAAGGCAAACATGCCCACGATCGCCGTGGCAAAAATCAGCACGATTTGCAGTGGATCGCTGATCCAAACGATGCTTTTTGAATCCATCGGATCGCCGATGCTTTGGATCAAAAGCAGCTTGTTGTTGAAGAAAAACGCAAACGGAAGTACGGCGGTGCGCAGATCATACACGAAGCCCTGAAGTCCCACGGTTACCGGATTTGCCTTTGCGATACCCGCCGCAGCGTATGCTGCGATACCCACTGGCGGGGTATCGTCGGCTAAAATTCCAAAATAAAATACGAAAAGATGCACCGCGATCGCAGGGATCAAAAAGCCGTTTTTACCTGCCAGTATCAAAATCACCGGTGCGATTAAGCTTGAAACGACGATATAATTCGCCGTCGTAGGAAGTCCCATGCCCAAAATCAGGCTCATTATCGCAGTCATCAGAAGTATCAGCACTATGCTATTTCCCGCGACCGCCTCCACGAGCTCTGAAAGAACCTGTCCCAGCCCGGTAAGCGAGATCGAGCCGATGATGATGCCCGCTAGCGCGGTGGCAACGGCTACCGTGACCATATTTTTGGCAGCACCCACCATAGCCCAAAAAATATCGACAAAGCCGACGATAAAATCGGACTTGCCAACCTTTTCGCCAAATATCGTTTTCTTTGCAGGCTCTTGTACGATCATTATTAAAAATAGCACGCAAATCGAGTTAAACGCCGCAGAGATCGCGCTTTCTTTTAGAATCAATAGAGTAAAAAGAAGCACCAAAATCGGTATTATGTAATGAATGCCACTAAATATAATTTTTAGCTTTGAAACCTTGGCGTAATCGCGGCTGCCGTGAAGTCCCAACTTGCAGCTTTCCAGATGCACGATAAAAAATAACCCCGCGTAGCAGACGAAGGCGGGGATCACCGCCGCGATCATTACATTGGTGTAGCTCATGCCTAAAAATTCCGCGATGATAAACGCCGCAGCGCCCATGATAGGCGGCATAAGCTGCCCGTTTACGCCTGCTGCGACCTCGATAGCGCCCGCTTTAGTGGCGGTAAGCCCCGCTTTTTTCATTAGCGGGATCGTAAAGGTGCCCACCGTCACGACGTTTGCGGTCGAACTACCGCTTACCATTCCGGTTAGTCCGCTAGCGATTACGCTAGCCTTGGCAGGCCCTCCGCGGAAGCGACCTAAAATCGCAAACGCTACGTTTATAAAATACTGCCCCGCTCCGGCTCGCTCCAAAAGCGCGCCGAATAGCACGAACAGATAGATGAAGCTGGTGCTGACCCCTACCGGTACGCCAAATACACCCTCTGTCGTTAAAAACATATGCCCTGCAAGCAGTTCAAAGCTTGCGCCGCGGTGCGCGATTATATCTGGCATATAGGGGCCGAAGTAACAATACAGAAGAAAGGTAAAAGCGATAATGCCAAGCGCGGGCCCCATCATACGACGACCCGCCTCAAAAAGGATAAAAATACCTATAAAGGCTGCTACGATATCTCTGGTTAAATAATTTCCCGGGCGCTGCGCTAGCCCGTTAAATTCTATCGCAGGATACAAGATCGCGGCGACTCCGACGATTAATAAAATATAATCGTAAAACGGGATATAAAAATGCGCCTTAGAGCGCGGACGAAACGGGAAAAGCGAAAAAATTATAAAAACAGCGAATGCCAAGTGGATCGAGCGCGCGATATTCGTATTTAGCGTAAAATATGCGATGTAAAGCTGAAAGACCGACCACGCGAAGCAGACCAGCGTCACGAGCCAGAAGAGCTTTTTAGAGGTAAATTCTCTACTCTTTACCTCTAAAACCTGCTCGTCGTTTTTTGTAGATTTCTCCATCAACTAGCCTATTTCAGCAGCCCGGCTTCTTTATACACCGCCTCTGCCGCAGGATGAAGCGGCGCGCTAAGTCCCTCTAAAAGCGATTCTTTAGTTACGAAATTTAGCGCAGGGTGTAGCTTTTTATATTCGTCGAAATTATCAAGTATAGCCTTCACTACCGCCCTAACCGCCTCGTCGCTTTGGCTAGCGTCGGTTACGAGCACGGCCTTTACGCCGATAGTCTGCGTGTCGTGATCTACGCCGTCATACATTTTAGCAGGGATCACGCCTTTGGCAAAATATGGATATTTTTCTAGAATTTTTTTGATATGCTCGTCGTCGATGCCGATCAAGTCGATAGGAAGCGAAGTCGCCGCATCGGTGATATTTGCGGTCGGATGTCCTACGACGTAGAAGTAACCGTCCACCTTCTTATCTTTTAGCGCCATCGGGCATTCTTGCGCCGTCAAAACGCCGTGCTGGGCGAGCTTTTTAAGATCGAAGTCATAGTTTTCAAAAACTATCGTGCTGGTTAGCTCGTTGCCGCTGCCGGGGTTTCCGATATTAATCTTTTTGCCTGCAGCATCGCCGTAAGCTTTGATACCGCTTTCTTTAGAGACGACGAAAGCCAAAAGTTCCGGATAGATCGAGACGACCGCGCGCAGATTTTTATCCGCCGCGCCTTGAAATTTGCCCGTACCGTTGTATTTATCATAGACGACGTCGCTTTGAACGAAGCCGAAATTTAGCTCTTTTTTAAGCACGTTATTGACGTTATACGTCGAGCCGCCCGTCGATTGCACGGAGCATTTCATATTTTTATCCATATTTACCAAGCGGCAAATCGCGCCTCCTACCGGATAATAGGTGCCGGTCATACCGCCGGTGCCGATATTGATGAACTCCTTAGCGCCTGAAACGCTAGCTAGTAAGGCCAAACCGGCCAAAGCAACAGAAAATTTTTTCATCTTTGCTCCTTTTTGAGTTAAAAGTTTGAAAGTATTGCTAAATTTCTATAAAATTCTAATAAAAACAGATCGAATTTCGCGCAAATTTACGATTTTACACATCGTGGTGCAGGTGATTTTATCAAAGTAGCTCGGCGATCTGCTCTGATATGCGGAATTTTACCGCAATAAAATTCTAAGCTTGAAATCCAAACGCCCGTGGATAAAATTTAACGCTATAAATTTCAAGCCTTAATAACTCACGTTGCTGAGATACAGCCCGTTCGGCGGAAAGGGGATTCTGCTAAGCGCTCGCGAGAAACTGATCTTGCGCCCACTCTGCACGGATTTTAGGGCGTTTGCGACCATCAGCCGCACCTGCGCTCGCAAAAATCCGTTGGCTTTAAAATTTATCAAGGTTAAATTTCTAAAAGAGTAGGCGCGCGCGACGTAGAGCTCGCGCACGGGGCTTTTTATGTCGCTGCCGCTTTTCATAAACTCGCTAAAATCGTGCTCGCCGATAAAATTTGCAAGCGCAGCATTGAGCGCGGCAAGATCCACGCGCGGATAAAACACGCAAAAATCGCTAAGAAAGGGGCTGGGACGTCCGTGGTTTAAAACGTAGCGATAGCAGCGCGCCATAGCGTCGTAACGCGGATGAAAATCGCGCGGCACCTGGCTGATGTGACGTACAAAAATATAGGGCGCGCAGTGGCGGTTGATAAGCTCTTTTAGGCGCGACAACTCCCAATGCACGGTGCATTCGACGCAGCTTACTTGGCGCAGTGCGTGCACCCCTTTATCGGTGCGCGAGCTACTGATGAGCGGCGCAAAGATCCCCACTCGCCCCAAAGCCGCGCGCAGCACGTCCTCGACGCCGCGCCCGTGAGGCTGAGACTGCGAGCCGCTAAATTTCGAACCGTCGTAGGAATAGACGAGCTTGAGCTTTACGCGATCGGAGTTTGCGCTCGCGGCATATGCGCACGCATCTGCGGGGGCATCTGGCGTGGCGCTTATTTTGCCGATGTGCGCAAGCTCGCTCGCTGCGAAGTCGCTTACGGGCGCGCTTTTGATAATATTTTTAAGTTCGGACGCGCTTGCGAGGGTGTTTGCGGAAATGCCCGCTTTGTGGGCGGCGTTTGTTTTGCGGGAGTCTGCGGTGCAGGCGGACGCGGGACGGGTAGTGTAAAATTTTGCGACGGGCGAGATATAGATTTCTAAAGCGTCGCCGCTCGACCCATTAGCTTTCGCAACGTTTGCCGCGCAAATATCCGAAGCGGCTGCGTCCGTAGAATTTTTGCAAGCGGAATTTTTATTTGCCGCGCGCGCGGTCTTTTTGGTGCAAACGGCGCTAGAGCTTTGCTCGGCGCTTTTGTGATTCAAACCACAATTGGGTGCAGTATAGGTAGCCGTATCACTTGCCGAGTTTGCGAGAGCGGAATTTTTGAAATTTGAAATTTTATCGTTTAATATCAAAGCCTGCTCGCCGCTTTGCGCTTCGTGTTCTAAATTTACGCCACGCAAAATTTTAGAGGCGCTAGCCTTGCTCGCCGAAATTTTATCAGCCAAATTTCTAGCAGACGAACTTTTGTTTAAAATTTCGCCGCCGCAGAGCTCGGATCTTTTTTCAGTACCTCGGGGCAATTTTGATCCTGTAGTAAAGCAGCGATGCGATAAGTGTAACGCCGAATGTCACTGGAAGCGCGATGCTCGGATGTTTGGAGAGTAGCATGATCAGCGCGAAGTAGCTAAAAAGCACGCCGAAGATCCCCGCGTAAACGAAGCCCTTTTCGTAGCGATAGGTAACGATACCGAGGTTTAGCGCAAACAGAAAGCTCGCCAGCGGAAAGAGCGAGACGAGGGTGTAGATGCTAAATTCCTTCCTGCGCTTTTCGCTGCCGCCCATCTCGCTCCAGTATCCTATCACGCCGCCTCCGCCGCGGATATTGCGGTCGCTTTGCGTGCGCAGAGTTAGGCTTTCAAACTCGCTTACGTGCCACTGATCGCCGCCCATCGTGTAAATTTTGCCGTCGTGCAGCATCGCCGAAAAGCTCGCGTTTTCGTTTTTAAACTCGCCGCTGCGCGCTACGATCATCCTCTCGTGATCCTGCGAGCCACCTGGATTATACAGCACCAGATCCTTATACAGCGTGCTTGTGCCGTTGTTTTCCTGCGAATCGATAAAAACGAGCCAGTCGGAGAATTTCTGCCCGAATTCGTTGGATTTGATATTTAGCGTCGCGCTGATCTTTTTGTAATCGATGAAATTGTCCTTTAAATTTTCGGCTATCGGCATCATAAAAAGCGAGACGAAAAGCAGCGCCAAGGAGCACAGCGCGGCGCTTATGCCGAAAAACAGCGCGATCTTGCGCGTGGCATAGCCGATCGTAAATATTACGATGGTTTCGTTCTCTTTAGAGAGCCTAAAAAGCGAGATGCTAAGCGCTACAAAAAACGCGATCGGCACCGTAAATATGAGGATGCGCGGCAGCATGAAAAGATAGAGCTTTACTAGCTCCGAAAAATTTATCTCGATAAATGACGTAATGCGCGCGATCTGAAGGAAAAAGACGATCGACATTATGATAAAAAGCGTGCTGAAAAGCGACGCGAAGGAACCGACGAAATTGCTAAATAAATAGCGCTGCACCCTATCCATAGATGATGTCCAAGAGCCTTAAAATTTGATCTTTGAAGATAAAGGTAAGAAGCAGCCCCATCGATAAAAACGGCACGAACGGCAGCTCATAGCCTTTTTTGTTCGCGATGAGATACGCAGGCAGCGTCAAAATCGCGCCGATGTAGATCGAGATACCGCCCAGCTTCCAGCCCAAAATCGCCCCCATAACGCCCGCGATAAAAATATCCGCGCTTCCCATCGCTTCGCGCTTTAGCACGAAGGTGACGATGAGGCGCAGCACGAAAAATATCGCCGCGTATCCCGCCGCCGCTCCTACGCCGCTAAGATTAAAATCGTACATCAGCGTGTAAGCAAGCGAAAGCGCCGTAACTACGTAAAGAAGGCTTTCCGGTACGGCTTTATATTCAAAATCAATCGCCGAAAGCGCCATAAGCAAGATAAAGCAAAGCCCAAGCACTGCGGCTTTTGCAAGATCGGGCTCGCCAAAATACGCCGCAAGCGCAAGCGCGCCGCCTAAAAGCTCGACGATCGGGTATCGGATCGAAATTTTGGTTTTACAAAAGGCGCATTTGCCGCCCAAAAATAGCCACGAAAGCAGCGGAATGTTGTGGTAAAATTTTAAAGCATGAGAGCATTTAGGGCAGTGCGAAGCGGGGAAATTTACGCTCTGTCCGCGCGGCAGGCGGTATATCAGGACGTTGCAAAACGAGCCTACGCAGGTGCCGAATACCGCAAAAATCACGCCGTAAACGATATTTAAATCCATCTTTTTCCTTTGGAGCTTTAACTTTTTAAAATTTAATCAAACGCTCTATGGTAGCGAGAAATTTCTTAGTTTTCATTGATTTTTTGCCTCTCATAGGGGAAAAATGTTACAAAAATCGCCGCCGCGCCTACGCAAAATAAAATGGCTATGAGCCCGGCGATTAGCGGCTCGCCCCATGCCTCATACAATCCGCCGAAAATCAAAAATCCCGCCACCAGTATCACGGCGTCCAAAAGATCGAAGTTCAAAGTATCTACGATCCATAAAAACATAATATATGCGCCTATCCCGCTGCCTGCGGATGCCAAAATCCCCATTTTATCGGGGATGAAAGCAAATGCTAGCATAAAAAACACAAGCAAGCAAATGTAGACCGCCAGTATAAATTTCTTTGATTTTTTATACACGCTGCCGCATCTTGGGCATCTTAGAGTTTTCATCGGCTTTTTGGTAAGTTTTTTGCCGCAACCACATTGTATATAGTAGCTCATGGCCTTCCTTGTCGGTTTTAGCGTGAACGGGCGGCGTGATTTTAAAATTCCTGCCGCGTTTAAATTTACCGCGCCGCGCAACACGGCTCGCGCTAGAGCTTTAAATTTAAAAGGGCGAAATTTTAAAATTCTAAAATTTTGAAATTTCGCGGCGCCGCGCGCCTGCATATTAAAATTTTAAATTTTACGGCACTGCAAATTAAAATCCTGAAATTTTAAAATTTCAAGGTGTCGCAAGCGCCAGCAGATTAAATTTTAAAATTTACTGCGTCGCAGGCGGTTCTGCAAATTAAAATTTCAAAATTTAAAGCGACCGTCAGAGCGACCGCGCCGTAGCTCAAAGACCGCCGAAGCGGCGCTGTTTGCGGCGGAAATCATCCACTATGTGCGCAAGCTCCTCGCGCGTGAAATCCGGCCACAGCGTCTGCGTAAACGCAAGCTCGGCGTAGCTTGCCTGCCAGAGTAAGAAATTCGACAGCCGCTGCTCGCCGCCCGTGCGCACCAGCAGATCCACGTCGCCGCTGTGTGCGGTATCCAGATGCGCGCCGATGCCCGCTTCGCTTAGTCGTTCGCCGCTTGCAAGCAGCCGCTCGCAAGCTCGCACGATCTCGTCGCGCGAGCCGTAGTTGATCGCCAGGTTAAAATTTAGCGCTCGTCCATTTTGCGTTAAATTTGAAAGATATTCGATCTCGCTTCGCAGATCGCCATCAAAAACCGATATATCGCCGATCGGATAGAATTTTATCCCATTTTGGATAAATTTTTCGCGGCGTGAGATTAGGAATTTTTGAAGCAGTTTCATCAAAAATTCCACTTCGCTTTTCGGGCGCTTCCAATTTTCGGTGCTAAAGGCGTAGAGCGTGAGGTTTGCGATGCCTTCGTCGATGCAAAACTCGCAGATCTGCTCCACGACCTCCGCGCCCGCTTCGTGTCCGCCGGTGCGCAGCAGGCCGCGCTTTTTCGCCCAGCGCCCGTTGCCGTCCATCACAAGAGCGAGATGATTTAGGCTATTCACGGATCAGATTTTTTTCAGCTCAGCCGCGATTTTTAGGGCGACTTCGTCCTTCGGCGCGGTGTCGATTACGACCTGATCGTTTTTCGTGATGAAAGTGACCTTAAGGACGTCGCCGCCGAGCTTGATGATGTCGTCGAGTACGTTTAGGCAGACGGCGTCGAGATGCTTTTCGTTTAGCATGCGTTTGGCCTCGCCGACGGCATTTTCGCGGTCGGTTTCGAGTTTAAAGCCTACCTTTTTGATATTTCCGCGCACGGAGCTTAAGATATCCTCGTTTTCGCCCAGGCGTAAATTCCAAATTTCGCCGATCTCCGCTTTTTTCACTTTGTCTTTATAGCGCACCTTCGGCGAATAATCGCTTACCGCGGCAGCCATTATCAAATACGCGCCGTCGGGGAATTTTGTGCTGTCAAGCGCCGATTTTAGCCCGATAGTGCTTTCAAATTTAACGAGCTTGTACGGTAAATTTTCATATTCGTTGCTAGAGATCAGCGTCACGTCTGCACCCAGATAAAACAGCGCGTCGGCAATCGCTTTGGAGGTTTTACCGCTGGAGAAATTCGTAATACCGCGCACGCTGTCGATCTTTTCAATCGTAGCGCCTCCGGTGATGATGACGGTTTTATCCTCCCAAAATTTATCGTTGTAAAGCGCGCGCTTTAGCGTCTGCATAATCGCTTCGGTGCTCGCTAGCCCGCCCTTGCCGGTATCGCCGCAAGCTAGGGTTTTTTCTATCGGATCGACGAAATACGCATTTACGCTCGCTTTTAGCATATCGATGCAGTTTTTCGTGATGTTGTTTTCAAGTAGCGCGGGGTTCGCGGCGGGTGCGATAACCACCTCGGCGTGGGCGAAAGCCGCGTTTAGCACCTCTAAAAATACATTGTCGCAGACGCCCCATGCGAGCTTGTTTATAGTATTTGCCGTCGCAGGCGCTATCAAAACTAAATCCACCTTAGAATAAGCGATGTGGTTGATGCCCGCCTGCCAGTTTTCGTTGGCTTTGCAAAGTACCGGGTGATCGCACAGCGCCTCGAACGCTTTGTAGTTGACAAACTCCTGCACGCCGTCGCTAAGCGCGATATAGACGTCGAAATTCGACTTTTTCAGAGCGGATAAAATTTCAAACGCTTTGTAAAAACTGATACTCCCGCAAATCGCCAGTAAAACCTTTTTCTTACTCATCTTCGCTCCTAAAAAATTTATGGAAAAATCCATCTTTGTTGATTTGTTTACTTCGGCTGATCGCCAGCGCGCCGCTTGGAACGTCGCTCGTAACCGTCGTGCCCGCGGCGATTATAACGTCGTCAGCTATCCGCACGGGCGCTACTAGCTGCGTATCCGAGCCGATGAAGACGTTTTTGCCGATTATCGTTTTGTATTTTTTCTTGCCGTCGTAGTTGCACGTAATCGTGCCGCAGCCGATATTGCTGCCCTCATCGATCTCACAATCTCCAAGATAGCTTAAATGCCCCGCCTTGATCTTGTTTACTTTTGCGTTTTTAAGCTCGACGAAATTTCCGATATGGGTGCCCATAACTTCGCATTTTGGGCGCAGATGCGCCATCGGACCGATGTCGGAGTTTTTTACGACGCTATCTTCGATGACGCAGCCGCTTTTGATGAGCGAGCTTTCGATCACGCAAGGACCGATGATACTTACGTTTTCTTGCAGCTCGCACTCGCCGATAAATTTTGCTCTACTGTCGATGTAGATGCTTTGCGGCAGGCGCATCAAAACGCCTTGCTTCATCAAATTTTCTTTGATCTCGTTTTGCATAAAATTTTCGGCGATGCTGAGGGCGAACTTATCGTTTATGCCCATGAAGCTTTGCTCATCCACCCACACGGCGGCGCATTTTAAGCCCATATCTTTGGCGATTTTGATCGCGTCGGTGAGGTAGTACTCTTTTTGAGCGTTATCGGGTTTGATCTGCGGTAGAATCTGTTTCAATGCTTCGCTTTTAAAGCAGTAGCAGCCTGCGTTTGCGTCTTTTACCGCCTTTTCTTCCTCGTTTGCGTCCTTTTGCTCGACGATCTTTAAAATTTCGCCGCCGCGGGTGATTACGCGACCGTATCCGAAAGGATCGCGCGCGCTAAAAACGCTTAGATTTACTTCCGCGTCCCCATCGCAGAGTTTGCGAAGCTCGGCACTTTTTACCAAAGGCATATCGCCGCAGATTATGAGCGTTTTGGCTCCTCGGATCTCGACCTCTTTTAGTCCGCCCGCAGTGCCGGGGAAATGCTCGTGGTCTTGTTTGTAAATTTTAGCGTTTGGGAAGTGCGCTAGAACTGCGCTTTTGACCTCGTCGAATTGGTAGTGTAAAATCACGCTCACGTCGTTTGAAATTTCGTAAGCTTTCTTTAGGATGTGGATTATCATCGGCTCGCCGCAAAGCTCGAAAAGAACCTTGGCTTTTTGCGACTTCATCCGAGTGCCGAGTCCTGCGGCAAGAACTATAACCGAAACATCGTTCATTTTTACCCTTAAATTTCAAAAAATCGGATAATTTTAACACATTTAAAATAAATAAAAACCTAAATTTATGCCGCGCGGACGAAATTTAAATCCCAAATTTAACTAAAATTTTATAAAATGTCCACCTAAATTTTAAAGCTTAGGCGGACATTTTGAAAAAACTGATTTTAGTTACTTGTATTTGGGCGTTTAGCTTCTCGCTGATAGGCGAGTTTTTGCGTGGCATAGACAGCGCGTATTTGGCATTTTCGCGCGTATCGTTGGCGCTAATTTGCTTCCTGCCGTTTATGAAATTTCGCGGCGTAAATCCCACTTTAGCGCTTAAAATTTGCGCCGTGGGCGCCGTGCAGATCGGCGTGATGTATATCTTCTACTACCGCAGCTTTGCGTATTTGAAGGTCTATGAAGTGGCGCTTTTTACGATATTTACTCCGTTTTACGTGACGCTGCTTTACGACGCGCTTAAGCTTAGATTTCGCGCGCTATATCTTTTCAGCGTCGCAGTCGCGGTGCTAGGTGCCCTGGTGATCAAATTCGGCGCGATAAATTCCGAGTTTTTGACGGGATTTTTGCTTGTGCAGGGCGCAAATTTATGCTTCGGGCTCGGACAGAGCGCGTATAAATTTATGCTGGAGCGCCACGGCTTTAGCGAGCAGAAGGAGCTTTTCGGCTACTTTTTCGTGGGGGCTACCGCGGTTACGGCGATTGCCGCGATCGTGCTCGGGGATTTTTCTAAATTTAATCCTAGCTTCTCGCAGGGCGCGGTGATCGTGTATCTGGGCACGGTAGCTAGCGCTTTAGGGTATTTTTTGTGGAACAAAGGCGCGTGCGAAGTCGATAGCGGCGTGCTTGCGATTATGAATAACGCGCTCATCCCCGCAGCTATCGTCGTAAATTTGGTATTTTGGCAAAAGGACGCCGATCTGGCGCGCCTACTTGCGGGCTCAGCGTTGATCTACGTTTCGCTAATTTTACATAAAAAGATTATGAAATTTTACGCCGTGCGCGAGCAAAGAATTTAGCATTTAACTAAAATTTTATATTTTTACATTAGAATTAGCCCTTATTTTATTTGAAGTTGGCAAAATGAAAAAAACTTTGAAATTTATCGCCCTTACCTTGCTCATCGTCATTGCGATATATTTTTTATACGGTAAATTTTTTAAGCAAGAAGAGGCGCCGAAAGCTCTTACGACTAGACTTGAAAAGGGTGATATTAGAGGCACGGTGACGGCTGCGGGCGAGGTTTACGCCAGAGATTTGGTCGATGTGGGCGCGCAGGTAAGCGGTCAGATCAAAAAGCTTTACGTCAAAGTTGGCGATAAGATTCAAAAGGGCGATATGATAGCGCAGATCGATTCCGTCACGCAAGAAAACGAGATCGCGCAGCAAAAGGCGCAGCTTCTGATCCACGAGGCAAATTTGGCTTCGGCAAAGATTGCCGCGGCAAACGCTAAAACGCAGTATAACCGCGAGCTTGAGTTGTATAAAAGAAACGCCGCTTCCAAAGAGGCTGTGGAAAACGCCAAAAATAGCGCCGCTTTGAAAGAGGCCGAGCAGAAGCAGATCGAGGCGCAGATCGAGCAGACCAAACTTCAGCTAAGCACGGCGGAGACAAATTTCGGCTACACTAAAATCACGGCTCCGATAAGCGGCACGATCGTTTCCATGCCGGTAGAGGAGGGCAAGACAGTAAATTCCAACCAAACTACGCCTACGATCGTAAAGATCGCCGATCTAAGCAAGATGGAGATCAAGATGCAAATCGCAGAGGGCGATATATCCAAAGTAAAGGTCGGAATGGACGTAGAATACTCCATACTATCGGATCTGGATAATATCAAAAAGGCTAAAATTTACAAGATCGATCCCGGTCTTACGACGCTTAGCGACGGGACGTACGATAAAACCTCTAGCGGATCGTCTTATTCTTCGAGTAGCAGCGACAGTGCGATCTATTTTTACGCAAAGATGCTCGTAGACAATGAAAATGATTTTTTAAAGATCGGAATGACGACCGAAAACAACATAATCGTAAGCGAAGCGAACAATACGAGCTACCTACCTACCTCGGTTATCAAGCGCGACGGGGGAGGCGATTACGTCACGGTGCTTAACGGCAAAGAGCCTGAGCAGCGATACGTAAAAACGGGCGTCAGCGACGATTTGAATACCGAAATTTTAAGCGGTTTGGATGAAAAAGATGAGGTGCTTATCGCCGACGGAAAGGCCGCGCCGTTAAATATGGGCGGGCCTCCGATGGTGTTTTAGCCAAAATTTTATGGTGCAAAGATGCTAGAGCTTAAAGATATAAACAAAAAATTCATTCTCGGCGATAACGAAATCCACGTACTAAAGGACGTAAGCTTAAATATCGAAGCGGGCGAGTTTATATCGATAATCGGGCAATCCGGAAGCGGAAAATCCACGCTGATGAATATAATAGGTTGCATCGATACGCCAAGCGGCGGAAGCTACAAGATCGAAGGTCGCGAGACCGCGAATTTAAGCGGCGACGAGCTTGCGGCGCTTAGAAGTAAAAAATTTGGCTTTGTCTTTCAAAAATACAATCTCATCGCCACGATGGATGCGACCGCAAACGTCTCGCTGCCTGCGGTGTATGCAGGCGTAGGGGCGAGCGAACGGACGAAACGGGCGGTGGAGCTTTTGGATAAGCTGGAGCTTGGCGATCGCACCAAAAATTTACCGAGCAAGCTTAGCGGCGGGCAGCAGCAGCGCGTAAGTATCGCCCGCGCTCTGATAAACGGCGGCGAAGTGATTTTGGCCGACGAACCTACCGGCGCGCTTGATAGCAAAAGCGGCGAGACGGTGATGCAAATTTTAACGGCGCTGCACAAAGAGGGTCACACCATCATCATAGTTACGCACGATGCGCATATTGCGGAATTTGCGGATCGTATCATCGAGATCAAAGACGGTAGAATTTTAAGCGATAAAAGAAAGACGGAACGGATTTTTGAGCGCAAAAAAGAGCAGATCAAAACGAAAAATTCCTTTATATTTTGTAAAGACCAGCTCATCGAAAGCTTTAAAATGTCGATTAGCGCGATATTTTCGCATAAGCTAAGATCGATTTTGACGATGCTAGGCATCATCATCGGCATCGCGTCTGTTATCTGCGTAGTAGCTCTTGGTAAGGGTTCGGAGGAGAAAATTTTATCCGAGATCCGTAAAATTGGCACCAATACGATCGATATCTTTCCCGGTAAAAATTTCGGCGACGTGCGTGCGGGCTTCGTGAGCACCCTTACGATAAGCGATTCTAAAGTTTTGGCGCGCCAGCCCTACGTCGATTATGCCACACCAAATGCTTCTGCAAGCGGTACGGCAACATATGCTAATTTAAGCTCCAAGGCTCAACTGCGCGGTGGTGGCGTGAATTCTTTGGCGGTTAATGGCATAGATATAGAAGATGGTAGAAATTTTAGCGACGACGATATTAAAAATTCTGCCTCTGTCGCGATTATCGATCCAAACACTAAAAAAACGTTTTTTAAAAATTCCGATCCGATCGGTAAGACGATTTTATTTTCGGGTAAGCCACTTAAGATCATAGGAGTTTCGGGCAAGGACAAGAACGCCTTCGGAAGCAACGAAAATTTAAGAATTTACGCGCTGTACTCAACCGTGATGAATAAAATCACGGGCAATCGAAAAATCAGCTCTATCACCATCAAAATAAAAGACGATGTCAATACTCAAGTGGCCGAAGAGAGCCTAACTCAGCTACTTATCCAAAGACACGGCTCGCGGGATTTTCATACGATGAACGCAGATACTATCAAACAAACAATACAAAGCACTACCGGCACGATGACGATTCTGATCTCATCGATCGCGGTGATCTCACTCGTCGTCGGCGGCATCGGCGTGATGAATATCATGCTCGTAAGCGTTACCGAGCGCACGCGCGAAATCGGCATCAGAATGGCGATCGGCGCGAAGCAATCCAATATCTTGCAGCAGTTTTTGATAGAGGCGATCTTGCTTTGCTCGCTGGGCGGAGCTTTAGGAATTTTAATCGCTTTGGCGCTTGGATTTGCGTTTAATACTATAAGTCCGGATTTTGCGATGAAATTTACTACTGCGCCTTTCGTGATCGCCTTTGCGGCGTCGTCCGCGATCGGTATAGTTTTCGGCTATTTGCCGGCAAGAAACGCCAGCAGATTAAATCCGATAGATGCTTTAGCACAAGAATAAATAAGGAGAGAAAATGATAAATTCCAAAGTAATTTTAAGCGGCATTTTAGCTGTTTTTATTGGCGGTTGCGCCTCAAATCAAAGTGAGGTCGAATTTAAGCCTGTAGAGCATTTCAAGGACGAAAATGCAAGCTATGAAATCGATACGCTGTGGTATAAAAAATATGGCGAATCGTATCTAAATAAGCTTGTAGATCAAGCCCTTGCGAATAACTATGATCTAAAAACAGCAGCTTTAAACGTTGAGAGTGCTTATGCAAATTTAGGGCTAAGCAGGGCTGATCTTTTTCCTACGCTAAGCAGCTCGTGGAGTGCGGGCGCTAATCGCGACATAAGCACCGGCTCGAATTGGAACAAAACCTATAGCTCGGGCTTTAACGTAAGCTATGAGCTTGATCTTTTCGGCAAGATCCGCTCGGCGGTAAATGCCGAGGGCTGGAACGCCAAAGCCAGCGAGTTTGACCTTGAAAATACTCGCCTGACTCTTATAAATTCCGTCGTAAGCGGGTACTTTGAGATGCTTTATTTAAACGATTCGCTAAAATGGACAAAACAGAATTTAAGCGATTACCGAGAGATCGAAAAAATAATCAAGGCAAAATATGATTACGGCAAGTCCGAGCAGCTAGATTACAGGCAGATTCAAAATTCTATCCTAGGGCTTGAAAACAAGGTATTAAGCATTCAAAAAAACATCGAGGATAATCATAAATATATGAGAAATCTCATCTCCTCCAGCTTGCAATTTGATGATAACACCGATTCGATAAATTCCATAGAATTCCAAGGCGTTGATCTAAATGTGCCTTACACGGCGCTTGCTAACCGCCCAGATATTAGAGCTGCGATCGCTAGGTTAAATTCCAGCTTTTACGACGAACAGACCGCTAAGTTAAATTTCTTTCCTAGCGTGAATTTGGGCGCAGGGCTTACTAATGGGCAAGGCGTGAGCGCTAACGATAGCTTCAAGCTAAATTTTTTAAGTGGCAACGTAAGCATAAGCTTGCCGTTTTTGGATTATGCGAGGGTTGAAAACCGCCTTAAAATTTCAGAGATCGCTTTTCGCAAAAACGTCGTAAATTACGAACAGACGCTCTCTAACGCTACGAATGAGGTGCTAAATTTATATAGAATTTACCAGATCAATCTGGCTAGCCTTAAAAATTTAAGCGCTGCTTACGATGAAAAGGCGCGCATTGCCGATCTTTACGCTGCGAAATACGAAGCCGGCTCAAGCGAGCTAAAGGATATGCTAGAAGCCCGCACCGACGCCGTAAATGCTAAGATAAACGAGCTAAACCAAAGATATTTGACACTGCAAAATGAGGCGGCGATTTATCGCGCGATGGCAGGCAAATTTAAACGCAAATGAAAAAGGCTTTGATATTTTGGCTGCTTTGCGGTGCGATATTTGCTGATCCTACGGCACTAAGAGCGCAAGATGACTCAGTAAGCTTTGGTGCCAGCGCTTACGTTGCGAACGATAAACAATCAGAATTTGAGAAAAACCATAGTGAAATTCTGCTAAATCGTCAAAAAAATGAATTAGATAGGCAAATCTTGCAAAATAATTTACAGCGTGAATCAAAAGGCGTAGGCGACTACGATGGTTTTTCGATGAAAAAACAGCCGATGCAAGATATCAAAGAGCGAAACAATAAAAATGAGAAGGACTTAAAACTGCGCCGTAAAAAGCTTCAAGGCGACGCTTATCGGCGCTAGGGCTGCTTTTGTTTATCGGTTTTTAAGTAAAGTTTCTATAAAATCTCAGCTTTACATTTTCTTAAAGGAACAGTTATGAAAAGAACGTACCAACCCCACAATACCCCTAAAAAGCGTACTCACGGCTTTCGCGTCCGCATGAAAACAAAAAACGGCCGTAGAGTTTTAAGTGCAAGACGTGCTAAAGGCAGAAGAAGATTGGCTGCGTAGGCGAATTTGCTGCGATAAGCGATAGCAGGGTTTTTTCGGAGGTTTATAAAAGTGCGGCAAAGTGGCATTGCGAATGCGCTGTTGTGTATTTTTTGGCTAGCGAACAGCGTAAATTTAGCGCAGTCGCCAGTAAAAAAATAGGCAATTCAGTTACGCGAAATTACGCTAAAAGGCGTTTGCGCGCAGCGTTTTATAATCAAAAAGACGCCATTGTTAGCGGAATTTTTATATTAATCGCAAAAAAGCGGATTATAGATATGAGCTTTGAAGACATTGAGCGAAATTTAAAATGGGCGTTTAAAAAGATCGGCGCAGTAAAATGAAGAGATTTTTTATAGCCGCGATCGGGTTTTATCGAAAATTTATTTCGCCTTTGCTGCCACGCTGTTGCCGTTATTATCCGAGCTGTTCGGAATACGCGCTTTATGAGTTTAAGTTTAACGGCGTCTTTGGCGCGCTCTGCGCTGTAACGGCTAGAATTTTAAGATGCAATCCGCTCTTTAGCGGTGGCATAGATTATCCGATAATCGCGCGAAATTTCAAATTTTGCGTATTTTCTAAAATCCGCAGCAGCAATGCCTCTGCGGATAAATTTAAGCTTTGGTTTATACCATATAAAAAAAATAGATATTACGTCATACGACTAGGAGAAAATAGTGCTAGATAAACTTCCTCAATCAAAGCGCCTTGCTATCGCAATAGCAACTGCGCTCATATTTTTCGTAGCTTACGATCATTTTTATTTATCAAAAATTCGCGCCGCAATGGAGGCAAACGCAACCGCGGCGCAAATCGCGCAAAAAAATGCCGCCAAGTCCGCTCCGCAAACTTCCGCCGCTGGCGTGAGCGCGCAGGGAGCAAATTTAAATACAACAAATTCCATCTCTGCACCGTTAGTACGCGTAGTCGGAAAAGAAGCAAATTTTACGATCGACGGGCTCGGTCGCATAAGCTCGTATATACTAAACGATGCTAAATTCCGTGACGAAAACGGCGATGCGATAAATTTAATTGATCCTAAATCACATTCTAAACCGCTTGAGATGCGCTTCGAGGACGCGGCGTTGAATGCGATGGCTTTCGATACTTCTTACAGTGCTTCATCTAGCGAGCTGGACGTACGAAACGGAGAGGCTATCGTTACGTTAAGTCAAAGTTTAGGCGCCGTTAGCATAAATAAAATTCTTACTTTTTATCCAAATGGTAGTTATAAATTGGATCTGAAGTTAAGCGGCAATGCGCATTATTTTATCAGCCCCGGCTCGCGTCCGAACGTAGAAGTAGATAGCTATACGGTTCACGGCGTCATCGTTGGAAAACCGGGCGAAGCTGGAATTTCAGATAAAATCGCTTCATTTTTTACGGGCTCGCAAGCTATAAACGAAAGCGTAGAAATTTTTAAAGATGGCGACGTGGATAAAAACGAGCGAATAAGCGGTGCAAATATCGCTGCGAGCTCGGATCGTTATTATACGACGCTATTTTACGGAGAGAGTTTGAATGCGACCGTGACTGACGCAGATAAAATTTCGCAGGTTTTCATAGGCTCGGACGGCGATCTTAGTCTTACGGGCTATATCGGCGCGAAAGATCACGCGACGCTAAGCTCGATAAATCCTGCTCTTACGCACATTATCGAATACGGCTGGTTTACCTTCATCGCCCGCCCGATGTTTAAATTTCTAAACTGGTTGCACGGCTATATCGGTAACTGGGGCTGGTCGATCGTCGTGCTTACGCTCATTATTCGCCTAATCTTATTCCCGCTAAGCTACAAGGGAATGCTATCGATGAATAAGCTAAAGGATCTGGCGCCTAAGATGAAGGAGCTTCAGGAGAAATATAAGGACGATAAGCAGAAGCTGCAGATGCATATGATGGATCTGTATAAGAAAAACGGCGCCAATCCGATGGGCGGCTGCTTACCGATCCTGCTTCAAATACCGGTATTTTTCGCGATCTACCGCGTGCTGCTTAATGCGATCGAGCTAAAGGGCGCAGAGTGGGCGCTGTGGATCCACGATCTGTCGCTTAAAGATCCATATTACATCCTGCCGATTACGATGGGAATTTTGATGTTTTTGCAGCAAAAGATCACGCCGACTACATTTACCGATCCGATGCAAGAGAAGATGATGAAATTCTTGCCGCTCATTTTTACGGTATTTTTCGTGATGTTCCCGGCGGGTCTGACGCTGTATTGGACGGTCAATAATTTCTGCTCCATTATCCAGCAATACGTCATTAATAAAGCCTTTGCTAGGCATAAACAAGCTCAAATAGCGGAGAAAAAATCATGATAATTGAAGCAGAAAATTTAAAAGACGCATATAATAAAGCAGCAGCTGAGCTAGGATGCTCGGTAACGCAGCTTAACGTGCGCGTGCTGCAGCATCCAAGCGGCGGATTTTTGGGCTTTTTTAAAAAAAATGCCGTAATAGAAGCGGTTTTGGAAGGGGAGAAATTTAGCGAAAATCTGGAATTTAGCACTCCGCAAAGCAAAGTCGGCAAAGCAGAGAAAAAGCAGGGCGACAAATCAGAGTCTCAAAGTCCGCGCGCCACGCATTCTAAACATCGCAAAGAAAAGCAAAAGGGCGTTGTGACGGATGAAATTTTATCCGATATCAAAGAGAAGCTATCTGCGCTTTTTAGATCAAGCGAGTTTAATATCGAAGTTAGCGATGTTAGCAAAATCGACGAAAATACCGTCTATATCAAGCTGCAAGGCGAGGATAGCGCGCTTTTGATAGGCAAAGAGGGGCACCGCTACAAGGCGCTCTCGTATATGATTTACAACTGGATCAGCATCAGATATGATCTTGCCGTAGTTTTTGAAATCGCGGAATTTTTACAAAATCAAGAACGATTTATCGATTCTTATGTAAATGCGCTCGTGGAACGCTCCGGAAATGAGCGTATCGTCACGAAGGCTTTTGACGGCGCATTTATCAAAATTGTAGCCGATAAGCTAAAACAAGCATATCCGGATCGTTTCGTGGGTATCAAATCCACGCGTAGCGGCAAAATCGTCATCGTAGACGAAAAAAGCTAATCGTGAGCGAGACCATCGCCGCTATCGCTACGGCTCACGGCATCGGCGGAATTTGCATAGTTAGAATTTCAGGCGAGGAAGCGCTATCTATCGCTCTAAGCCTTTCACATCGCAGTTCTTTGCGCCCTCGCTATGCTACGCTTGTAAATCTTTTTGACGCGAGCGGCGAAGCGTTCGGTGAGGCGATTTTGATATATTTTAAAGCTCCGCATAGCTTTACCGGTGAGGATGTCGTAGAAGTGCAGACCCACGGCGGCTTTACGGCTTCATCCTTAGCGTTAGATGCCGTGCTGGCTCTGGGCGCGCGCATAGCAAATCCGGGTGAGTTTAGTAAGCGAGCGTTTTTAAACGGTAAAATGGATCTTAGTAAAGCTGAAGCCATAAGCGATCTGATTAATTCGCGCTCGCAAAGTGCGGCTAAAGCTTTAGCGCGCAGCCTGCGAGGCGAGCTGGCAGACTTCGTTGCAAATCTGCGCGCAGCTCTGGTTAAGACGCTAGCTTTTGTCGAGGTTTGCATCGACTACGCGGAGGACGATCTGCCTTCTGATGTGCTGCAAAACTCGCAAGAAATGCTTAGCCAAAATATCGCTTCTCTAGAAAAAATCACTCGCATCAGCCGCAGCCGCAAGGGGTTGATCGAGGGCTTTAAAGTAGCGATTGTGGGCAAGCCTAATGTCGGTAAATCAAGCATTTTAAACTCTATGCTGAGCTTTAGTCGCGCTATCGTGAGCGACGAAGCGGGCACTACTCGCGATCTCATCGAAGAAAGCTTGCAAATAGGCACTCATCTAATCCGTATAGTCGATACTGCAGGTATCAGACACAGCGGCTCAAAGCTCGAGAGTATCGGCATTTCATATTCGCTTCGCGCTGCAAGCGAGGCAGACGTGATTTTGGCAGTGTTTGACGCGAGTCGCGAATGGGATGCCGAGGACGCGCAGATCCTAAAAATATTGCGCGAACAAAAAGGCAAAAAAATCATCTACGTTTTAAATAAATGCGACTTGCCGCGTAAATTTCATCCTAGCGTGGAGGATCTTGGCGATGATTTAGAGGCTTTTTCTGAAAAAAATTTCGCAGTCAAAAACCCCATATCAGAGAATTTCGCAGCCGAAAATTTAAAGCAAAGTCGGACCTGCGATGCTTCTTTAAATTCCTGCGCGCAGAATTTAAAAGCTAAAAATTTAAAGCGTGACTTAAGCGCGAAAAATTCTACTTCCACAAATTCCGCGCCTACAAGCCAAATAGCCCTTGCGAATTCCATAAATCTGATGGGGCAGAATTTTGCCGCAAAAGCGGGACTAGCGTCGCCCAATACCGAGCGCGTTACTGCAAGCTGTGCTGCGGAGAATTTTACGAAAGATGATTCCAAACAAAATTCTGTAAATTCCATCGCGCCTAATAGCTCTGCAATAAATTCCGCTGGGCAAAATACCCAAGCAAATTCCATTTTTGCGCCACTTGAAATTTCTGCAAACGAGGGCGTGGATCAAATTTTAACCGCGCTTGAGAGTTACTTAAATTCTCAAAATTTCGATGGCCTTATGCTAAGCAATGAGCGGCAAATTCTATCTTGCGAGAGCGCACTTGCGGCTCTTAAAAACGCGAGCGAGCGCCTGGCTTGCAGCGAGCTTGAGCTTTTTGCATTTGAGATAAATCGCGCGATTGAGGCGATTGCACGTATTTCGCGTCCATTTGAGCGAGACGAAATTCTAGACGAAATGTTTAGCAATTTTTGCCTCGGCAAATAGCGTTTTAGCTACTAATTAGCCAAAATTCAATATAATCTCGCATTTAAAACGAGGTCTTTATGAAGGAAAAAATCCAATATTTTTTGGCGCTGGGTCTGATAAAATTTGCAAAATTCGCGCCGAAAAGCTTCATATTCGCATTTTTCGACAAGCTCGCACTTTTTGCATCGTGGAAGCTTAGCAGGCGCGTTAAAGTCGCGCAGGATAATCTTCGCGCTGCTTATCCGCAAAAAAGCGAAAGTGAGCTTCACGCTCTTGCGATCGAGAATTTTCGCAGTATCGCTAGGACGCTTACCGACACGCTTTTATTTTACAATGGCAGACTAAAATTTGATGATCTGATTTCAAACGGCGAGCAGGCGCTAGAGCGCGTCCGAGAGCTAAAAGGTGATAATCCGCACGGGATTTTATTTTTTACCGCGCATTTTGGAAATTGGGAAATTTTAGCTAATTTTTTCGGCGCCAATGGCTTTCCCGTCTCGGTAGTCGGGCGCCGCAGCGATAATGAGTTGATCGAGGAGCGGCTAGTGGCGCCGTTTCGCGAGCGCTACGGCAACGATCTCATTTACAAAGACGATGCGATGCGCAGGCTCGTGCAGGCGCTAAAGCAGGGGCGCAACGTAGGTATTCTGCCCGATCAAAAGCCGGGCCTTAAAAATAGCCTGATTACGACCTTTTTTGGACGGCAGTGCTACACCACAAAGACCATCGCGTCGCTTTATTTGAAATTTCGCCCCGTGCTGATACCCATTTTTGCGCGGCGCGGCGCGGATAATCGCTATGAGATCGTGATTAAGGATTTTCCGCCGCTACCTGAAGGGCTAAATAAGGATGAGGCCGAGCTGTTTATCACGCAAAAGTGCAACGACATTTTCGAAGAGGTTGTGCGAACCGCGCCGCAGCAGTGGTTTTGGATACACAAACGATGGAAGATGGACTGATGGCGGGGCAAATTTCAAGAGGCAAGAGCAAACGGGGCGTCATAAGAAATTTATCCGCGCCGCAGGGCTCGCGCCTTTTTGCAAAAGAGCAAAGTGCCGTAAATTTAGGCGGTGCCGCGCGAGAAGGTAAAATTTTAAATCGCGAAAGCTCTATGGCGATCGCTGTCGTCGCGCGAGATTGTAAAAATTCGGACCTCAAAAATTTCATATCGGTTTGCGGCAGCCCCTCTTGCACTTTGCGGCGCGAAAATTTTAGAGCTAAAAATTTAAGATCGGGCGCTCTAGGCTGCATATATCACGCAGAGGGTGGGTCGCTAAATTTTAATAGCGAAAGCTCCTGCGCAAAAAATCCACATCGAAAAGCGCTCATCTTAAGCGACGGCCGCAAGGGGCACGAGAACCAAAGCATCGCATTTTGCGAGCTAAGAGGGCTTGATTTCTGCCTTTGCAAGATCGCTTACGCAAACAAGCTTCTTAAGCTTTGCTCCTACGCGCTTGATTTCTTAGGGCTTTATTTTAAAATTTTTAAGTGCGATCTCGGCGATAGCGGCGCTAGTGAGAAAAAAGACGCGGACCGCAAAAACGGATCGAATTTAAATAGTTTCGCCCTAAGCAGCCCCGTCGCGTCAGATAGCGCAAATTTAGATACCTCTCCGAATGGCACCAATTCAGACGCCTCGGTAGATCGCAATTTAAATTTCGCAGATTTCGATCTGTTCGTAGCCGCGGGCTCTACGGCCTATTACGCGCTGAAATTTTATGCACGCAGATACGCTAAGCCGAGTATAGCACTAATGTACCCGAAGGGCTACCGCAAGGATTTTAGCGTCATCATCGCAGGCGCGCACGACCGCCCAAAGCCGCGCGCAAATCTTAAAATTTCACCCGTCTCGCTTAGCTTTTCGCGTCCGCAGGGGCTGTACCGGCCGCAGCACAAGGCGGTAGGATTTATCATCGGCGGGTCGAATTCCTGCTTTGAGATGGGGGATGAAATTTTAAAGCATATAGAGGGCGTAAGGGCGCAGTTTGCGGACTGCGAGTTTGCGCTAACTACCTCTCCGCGCACACCGCGGGCTACCGAGAGCGCGCTAGAAAAGCTCAGCTGGGATTACAGCGTGATTTATAGTCGCGAGCCCGTAAATCCGATCGGCGATTTTTTGGCGCAGTGCGAGTGGGTTTTTATCAGCGAGGATAGCGTCTCGATGATAAGCGAGGCTGCATCTAACGGGAGCGCGAACGTAGCCATTTTGAGTTTAAAGCGCAAAGACGCTCATAATAAATTTGACGATTTTATAAGCGCTCTCGTTTCTACGGGCTATGCTAGGCGATACAGCGAGGGTGCGAAGCTAAAAAAGACTGCGAAGTATGATCTTAAGGCATTTGTGAGGGAGATAAAAATATGAGGGTCGTGCAAATCCTGCCCGAGCTGAACGAAGGCGGCGTCGAGCGCGGCGTAGTCGAGCTAAATAGAGAGTTTGCGCGGCGCGGCATCGAAAATTTCGTTATCAGTAACGGCGGTAAATTGGCGCCAAAGATAGAAAAAGATGGCGGCGTGCACGTACAGCTCGACGTTTGCTCTAAAAATATCCTAAGCGTTGCGGCACGCGTTTTAAAGCTGCGTAAAATTTTAAGCGGGATCGCTCCAGACATCGTGCATGTTCGCTCCCGCGTGCCGGCGTGGCTGGTTAAATTTGCTCGCCCGCGTGCAAAGATCGTAAGCACCGTGCATGGGATAAATTCCGTAAATTTCTACAGCAAAATCATGACGGATGCGGACGCGATTATCTGTCCTAGCGGCTATACGCGCGATCACGTGGTGAAAAGCTACGGCGTAGACGCAGCCAAGATCACGATCATTCCGCGCGGCATCGATCTAGAAAAATTTAATCCCAAAAATTTAGACGAGCGCTTCATTGCAGAATTTCGGCAGAATTTTAACCTCGCGCAAGATGATTTCATCGTCTCGGGCGTTGGGCGCATCACGCAGATTAAGGATTACAAAACTCTGATCCGCGCCGCGGCTTTAGTAAGCGAACAAAAGCTTAAAATTTTGATCGTAGGCGGCGTAGGAGCGGGTCGCGACGAGTATTTTTCCGAGCTAAAGTCTCTCGTAGAGGGGCTTGGACTGGGCGAGCGCGTAATTTTTGCAGGCTCGCAGAGCAAAGTAGCCGAAATTTACTCGCTCTCGTCGGTCATGGTAAGCGCTTCGAGCAAGCCCGAGAGTTTCGGGCGCTCGATGGCTGAGGCGATCGCGCTGAACTGCCCTGTGATAGCGACCCGCCACGGCGGCGCGCTGGATATCGTAAGAGAGGGTGAAAACGGTTATTTTTTTGACGCGGGCGATGCGCAGGCGCTGGCGGGGCTGTTTGGCCCCGCGCGCGAGCTGAAATTTGACGGCTACGGCTACGTTTCGCAAAACTTCAGCCTAGAGCAGATGGTAGAAAAAACGATAAAGGTTTATGAGAGTTTAATATGAAAAAAATTTTTTACGAAAATGGCGCGCCTAGCAGCTGGAGGATCACATTTTTAACGCTGCTGCTTCTTTGGTGCGCGTCGCTATTTTTTAAAAACGCGGTCTATCAGATTTCCTTTGCGGCGCTAAATTTACTCTTTTTGGCGCATCTATTGTATTTTAAAAACTACGAAATTCTAAGCGAAATTTTGAAAAAAACGCGATTTATCGCGATCTGCTTTGTCTGTCTAGTAGCGACGCTAGCGATCTCAAACCTCCTAAATGAGGCTGTTATCTCAAAAAAAGCATGGCAGAGCACGCTATTTTTTGTCCTTAGATACGGCACGATATTTTTGATGCTTTGCTATTTTTACAAGCTTAAATTTTTTGATCAAAACGCCGTTTTTGCCTTTTTGTTCGTGGGGCTTGGAATTTTATCGGTGAGCGTGATCTATCAGTTTGCAAGTAGTCCCGACGCAATCGTCTTTTCAAGCGACTCTGTTCGCGGAGGTCTTAGCGGAGCGCTTTCGAACCGCAATATTTTAGGGCTTTTTATGGGTTTTGGGCTCTGCCTTAGCGCGGTGGCGATACGGCGGCCTTTGGCGCTTAAATTTGCAACTCTATTTTTATTTGCATTTTTTATGATCTTTTCATTTTCCAGAGCGGCGTGGGTCGGCGCGTTCTGCGCGCTCGCGTTTTACGGCGCGCTAAATTTAAAGAGCCTAAACAAAAAATACCTACTTTTCACGGTGGGTTTCATCGCACTTTTTGCCGTTTTGCTTGCGCTTTCGCCGTCGTTTGAGCAAAGGCTAGCAGCGCTATTTAGCGGCGACTCCTCAGGCAGAACCGTGATTTGGAGCTATATTTTAGAAATGGCGCAAGAAAAGCCTATCTTGGGCTATGGGCTGGGCTCATATATAAATTTGCCGGGCTCCCCGGTCCTTGAGCATCCTGAATATAACGCACCGCACAATCTATTTTTAGAAATTTTACTTTATAGCGGCGTACTCGGTCTCATCTTTTACGGCGCGATCCTATTTAGCATTTTTAAGGAGTGCGTCCAAAGCAGGCAGTTTGGGGTTCTTACGCTTTTAATTTATCTTTTGATAGATTGCCAGTTCGATCACGGCGCGTATCTGTCGAAAGAGGCGCTAAGTCTGGCTACGATACTAAGCTTTTTGGCCTATCGCATGAGGATCGAGCGATGATCTACGCGGCGGTTTTGGCTTTTGCGGCGCTTTTTGCGTGGTTTAGCCTGCGCTTTGCGTGGTGGGCAAAGGATCTGTCTTACGAGTATCCGCGCGTGCTGATGTATCATATGATCCGCGAGCATCTGCCGAAGCGCGCCTCTAAATTTAACCGCTTGCGCGTGACCGCCGCCGCGTTTGAAAAACAGCTTGCGTGGCTGAAGCGAAACGGTTTTACGAGCTACACTTTAAGCGAGCTTATAGGCTTGGATAAAAAGCCCGCAAAGGCGGTTTGCATTACTTTCGACGACGGATATCGCGATAATCTCACGGGCGCTCTACCGATACTTCAAAAATACGGCTTTAAGGCGACGATTTTCATCGTGAACCGGCGTTTTGACGGGAATTGGGCGACCGATAAGGATCTGAAAAAATTAAGCGACGAGCTAAATAGCGAGCAGATGCTAAGCGATGATGAGGTCCGAGAGCTTTTACAAAGTGGCCTCATCGAGATCGGCTCGCATACGCTCGATCACGCAAACTTGCCTAGTTTGGACGCGCAAGAGCAGCTACGCCAGATGAGCGAATCAAAGCGCGAAATAGAGGCGAAATTTGACATCTGCTGCAACGCCTTTGCCTATCCGTTCGGCTTTTACGACGAGATTAGCGTGCGCTGCGCGCGCGAGGCGGGCTTTAGCTGTGCCGTTACGACGCAAAACGACGTATTGCGCCCTCACTACTCAAATTTTGAAATTCCGCGTATCATGGTTAGCGGCAGGCAGGGGCTTTTTAGCTTCATTTTGAAGATGAAGAAGGGCAGAAATAGATGAAAATCGCCTATCTTTGCTGCTCCAGATTTTACGGCGGCGTCGAAAAGATCGTGATCGACTCGCTAAATGAGCTTTGCAAAAGCGAGCATGTGGCGCTCATCGTGCCCGATAGATGCGAGTTTTTACAGCGTCTAGATGCGCGCGTGCAAATTTATGAGTACAAAAGCCGCGACAAGCGCTACAATCCGTTTTTGTTCGCTGAAATTTATCGGTTTTTACGCTCGGGCGGATTTGAAATTTTACATTCGCACGGCGCCAAAGCCGCGCAGATCGGCTTCGTGGTCGAAAAATTTTTAAGTCTTAAGCTTGTCGCGACCAAACACAACGACCGCAAGGCGCCCGTTTTTGATCGCGTGCGAAACGTCATCGCAGCCTCGCGCAAGGTCGCAACCACGATAAATCACGCCGCGAAGGTGATATATTTCGGCATAGAGCCGCGGCGGGAGTTTGTAAATCATGAAATTTTCGCGCGCTGCAAGGACGCGGAGGGCGCCGCAAATAGGGCGCTTGAGGGGGAAAAAGATGCGCGCGGCGACTCGGTTGGCGCCGTATTTGCGCTACAAAATACGGCAGGCGGCACGTTCGCGTCGCAAGATACGTCTAGCGGGGCGCGCGTGTCGCAAGATAGGGCTTTGGATGCGGACGCATCGCAAAATAAGACTAGCAGCGTATTCGTATCGCAACAGGGCGCAAGCGCGGCGGCGGAAAATTTTAAATTTAGCATCATCGCGGTCGGCAGGCTCGATAAGATCAAGGGTTTTGATCTTTTGATCCGCGCCGCAAGCGAGCTGAAATTTGATTTCGAGCTTAAAATTTACGGTCAGGGCGACGAGAGGCAAAATTTACAAAATTTAATCGATTCGCTAAATTTACGGGACCGCGTGCGGCTGTGTGGCTTTTGCGACGACGTTGCGGCGGCTCTGAGCGCATCGCACCTGCACGTCATTAGCTCGCGCAAGGAGGGCTTTCCGGTAATTTTGATCGAAGGCATTTTTTATTCGCCCGTGCTGATATCTACCCGCGTGGGCGGAATTTCGGAAATTTTAAGCGAGGAGTTTTTGTACGAGGCGGCGGATCTGGGCGCTAAGATCGATGAAATTTACCGCACTTACGGCAAATACGCCAGGGTTTTTGCGCAAAAACACGCCAAGTTCAAGCAAACTTTGACGCTGCAAAATTATATTAGCTCGCTTAAAAATTACTACGAGGAGCTGTTATGCGAAGCCTAAAAATCGTGCATTGCGGTATTTTCAACGAATACGACGACGGCAGTTTTTTCTACGGCATGGAGCGCAAGATTAGCCACGGGCTCGTTCGCTGCGGACACTTCGTCTATGATTTTAGCTACCGTGATTGGGAGCGGAGCCTACGCTTTTGCGGGCTGAAAAACAGCGGGCTAGAGAAGATGAATGCCAAGCTCGTGCGTATCTGCGAAAACATGGGCGCCGATCTACTTCTAATCGGCAAGGGCGAAAAGATAAAATTTGATACTTTAAGCCGCATCAAAAAGCTACTGCCGAAGATCAAAATAATTCAGTGGTATGCGGATTTAAGAAGCGCCGATAGCGGCGATTTTAATAAAATTTCCCTAGCCGATGCGTTTTTTTGCACGAATGCTACGGATCTGGCGGAAATTTCGCGCCGCAATCCAAATACTTTAGTTTCGTTTATGCCCAATATCTCGGATGCCGCATTCGATAGAAATTTTGAGTCGGAAAAGAGCCACGATGTCCTTTATATCGGCAACGACTACCTGCCTAACAGAAAGGAATTTATCGAGACTCTAAAGCAGCTATGTGCCAAAGAGGGGGTAGGGATTAAAATTTACGGAAGTTTAGGCGAGCCGTTTGTATTTGGGGAGCGGTTTCAGCAAGAAATTTCGCGCTCTAAAATAGCGATAAATTTTAACGCGGATGACGGCGTTTGGAAGCCGAATCAAAGTAAAATTTTATATTCATCCGATCGGATGGCTCAATTTATGGGGTGCGGAGTTTGCACATTCAGTCCCGCTATAAAGGGCTTGGATAGACTTTTTATGGACGGGCGCGATGTCGTATATTTTAGCGATGTAAAGGATTGTTTTGCCAAGATCAAAGAATGCTTGCAAAACGGAAGTTTTGAGTCTATAGGCAGAAACGGGCGGGCTAGGGCGCTAGAAATTGTAAATGCCACGCGCGTATCTAAATTTATGCTGGAGCTCACGTTTGGCTTAACGCTTAGCGAGCCTTACGAGTGGCGCGAGTTCGTCTATAAAAACGGAGAGAAATTCAGATGATTTATTTTGCGGCTTTTCTGATCTTTGCCGCCGCGGTGGGCGTTTCGCTGCGGTATAACTGGTGGCGGATCCCGCAGGGCTGGCATAAGGCGCGGGTGCTGATGTATCATAGCGTAGAGGAGCACAAGGGCGATAAATTCGACAAATGGCGGCTGAAGCCTGCGGATTTTGAAAGGCAGATCGCGTGGCTTGCGAAAAACGGCTTTAAAAGCTTTAAATTTGGCGAGCTTATCGCGCTAGAGCGGCTGCCTAAAAAGGCGGTTTGTATCACCTTCGACGACGGGTTTGAAAATAATTTTACTAGTGCCTTTGAAATTTTGAAAAAATACGATTTCAAAGCGAGCATATTTTTGGTGCCGGATGCCGCGCAAAACGACTGGGAGCGCGCCAACACCGCCCATCTTGCGCGGATGCTAAGCGAGGAGCAAATTTTAAAAATGCAAGCAAGCGGGCTGGTGGAGTTTGGCGCGCATACGATGCACCACGTAAATTTAGACCTTACCTACGCGAGCGATCCGCAGCTCGCAGCAGATGAGATCATCGCCTCCAAAGCTCGCGTAGCGCGTATTTGCGGGCGGCCGTGCGAGGTGTTTGCCTACCCGTACGGTAAATTTAACGACGAAATTTTAAATATCGCTAGATCAAATTTTAAAGGCGCGGTAGTCGTCAAGCGCGGACTTTACGAGGCGGGCGACGACAAATACGCCGTAAAGCGTATCGGCATTTTGGGCACGGAGGGGTTTTTTGATTTTTGGCTGAAATTTACGAGGATAAGGAACAAACTATGATTAAAGCGTCCGTTTATGCGATAGTGATGAATGAGGAGCGCCACATCGAGCGTATGCTGCGTAGCGTAGCAGATTTTGCCGAGATCATAATCGTCGATAGCGGCAGCACCGATGCCACGCTGCAAATCGCGCGTAAATTTACCGATAAAATTTACCACCACGACTGGCAGGGCGAGGGGGTGCAGAAAAACTATGCGTTTTCGCTCTGCAGTAACGAATGGGTGCTCAATCTCGACGGCGATGAGGAGGTAAGCCCTGAGCTAAAAGGCGAGATAGAGGAGTTTATGAGCCAGAGCGATTACTCGGCGCTGGATATTAAATTTCATGAATACTCGCTCGGGCGCAGATGCTCCAATCTCGTGCATAAAAACACCCACATCCGCTTCTTTCGCAAGGAGTGCGGCGAGTATAAAAATATGGGCGTGCACGCGCAAATTTCGATCATAAAAGGCGCGGTGAAAAAGAGCAAATTTTGCATCAACCATTTTAGCGAAAAGCCGATCGCAGAGCTCGTTACGAAAAACAATAACTACTCCACGCTGCGCGCGCAGGGGGATTTTGAAAAGGGCAAGAGGCCGAGCCTTGTGAAGCTTTTGCTGATCTATCCGTTTGCATTTTTTAAATCGTATATTTTGCGTAGGTCGCTTTTTGACGGGCGCAAGGGATTTATCACGGCAAACATTAACGCATTTTACGCGTTTTTAAAAGAGGCGAAACTTTACGAGAAGTATCTTAAAAAGGGCGAAGATTAATCGAAATGATAGAAAATTTTAGCTATCATTGGGATCTAAATTTAACGGCGAAAAGGGCGAAAAAATGGACAAAAAAGTAGTAGCGGCACATAAAATTTCAGACGAAGAATATGAAAAAATTTTAAAAATTTTAGGTCGCGAGCCGAATCTGCTCGAGCTTGGGATTTTTAGCGCGATGTGGAGCGAGCACTGTAGCTACAAATCGAGTAAAAAATACTTAAGCGGCTTTCCGACCAAGGCGCCTTGGGTTATCCAAGGCCCCGGCGAAAACGCAGGCGTCATCGATATCGGCGACGGCATGGCTGCGGTTTTTAAGATGGAAAGCCACAACCACCCTAGCTTCATCGAGCCGTTTCAGGGCGCTGCGACCGGCGTGGGCGGGATACTGCGCGATATCTTTACGATGGGCGCGCGCGTCGAAGCCAATATGAACTCGCTTCGCTTCGGCGAGGTGCGAGGAAGAAGCGAGAATGCGCGCAAGCAGCGCTATCTGCTAAAAGGAGCGGTTGCGGGCATCGCTCACTACGGCAACTGCATGGGCATCCCTACGATCGGCGGCGAGACGAGCTTTGATAAGAGCTTTGACGGCAACATTTTGGTTAACGCCTTTGCTCTAGGTATCGTTAAAAAGGATGAAATTTTCTACGGCAGGGCCGAAGGCGTGGGCAATAGCGTGATCTACGTGGGCTCAAAGACGGGTCGCGACGGCCTCGGCGGAGCCGTGATGGCGAGCGATAGCTTCAACGACGCAAACAAATCTCTGCGCCCGACCGTGCAGGTGGGCGATCCGTTCGCCGAAAAGCTACTGATGGAGGCGTGCTTGGAGCTTTTTAAAACCGACTACGTCGTGGGTATCCAGGATATGGGTGCCGCGGGGCTTACTTCAAGCAGCTTTGAGATGGCGGGGCGCAGCGGCAGCGGCATGAGGTTAAACTTAGACAAAGTACCGATGCGCGAAGCAGGGATGAGCCCGTATGAGCTGATGTTAAGCGAGAGCCAAGAGCGTATGCTGATCTGCGCCAAAAAGGGCTGCGAGGAGAAAATCAAAGAAATTTTTGCCAAATGGGATCTGGATGCCGCCGTCATCGGCGAGGTGACGGATAGCGGCAAGATGGAGCTTTTTTGGTACGGCGAGCTAGCGGGCGTCATTCCGATCGAGCCGCTTAGCGAGGCTGCGCCCGTGCTGGATCGCCCGATAAAAGAGCCTGCATATATGGCGCAGATCGCGCAGCAAAATTTATGCGGCTGCGGCGCAAGCGAGCGCGAGCTGGACGCGGCGTTTGATAAAATTTTTGAGGACCCAGAAGTACTAAATAAATCCTACATCTACGATCAATACGACGCTAACGTAGGGTTAAATTCCGCCAAGCGCCCCGGTATGCTGGGCGCTGCGGTGATGCGCGTTAAGCAAAACGGCGTAAAGCTCGCGATGGCTGCGGACTGCAACACGCGGATGAATTACGTCCATCCTCGCATAGGCGCGGCGCTCGCGGTAGCGTCGGCAGGGCGAAAGGTCGCTATGAGCGGCGCGACGCCCTTAGCTATCACCGACTGCCTAAACTACGGCAATCCGCAAAATCCCGAGGTTATGTGGCAGTTCGCGCAGGGCTGCGAGGGGATCAAGCAGGCTTGCGCCGCGCTAAATACCCCGGTCATCAGCGGCAACGTAAGCCTTTATAACGAAACGGGCGGCGTTAGCATCCAGCCCACTCCCGCGATCGTATGCGTGGGCACAAACGAGGGCGAGATCATCCCTAGCGACTTTTGCGCTAGCGGCGTGAGCGTCTATCTGGCGGGCGATACGAAGGGCGTCTTTGCGGGCTCGCTTTATATGAAAGCGGTGGAAAATCGCGTCGCAGGCAGCTTGCCTGAGTTAAGCTTAAAAGCCGAGCGCGCGCTGTGGGACTTCGCGATCGAGGCAGGTAGGAGCGGAGTTTTGGAATTTGCAAACTCCGTAGGTATCGGCGGTGTGGCGATCACGCTTGCGAAGATGGCGTGCGTGGGCGGCGTAGGCGGCGAATTTGAGATGAGTTGCGATGATAGCAGAGATATTTTCGACGAGAGCTTTTCGCGCGCGATTTTCGGCGTGCGCGACGAGGTGAAATTTAAAGAGCTGGCCGCAAAATACGGGCTAAGCTTAATGCGACTAGGCATCAGCGGCGGCGAAGCATTTCGTATAAATTCCGTCCGTAAAAATCTAAAGGCGTTAAAAGAAATTTACTTCGGCGAGTTTGCCAAGATCGTAAAGAGCGAAGACTAGCGCGTGCTTAGCATCATATTTCTTTTAATCGCGCTGTATATTTTCGCGCAGATCGGCGGGGCTCTCGGCAACTCCGGCTATCGCGGCAAGGCGCGAATGCAACTAGGAGAGGCTAAAATTTTAGTAGCGCTTCTAGCCAAGGTCGCCAAAAGCGACGGGCACGTAAGCGAGTCCGAAGCCGCGATGATAAGCGAAATTTTGGACGATTTGGTGCGCCAAATGGGCGCCGGCGAACGCGAACGCCAGGCGCTGAAGCTCGTTTATAAGCTCGAGAAAGAAAGCCTCGCAAACGTGCGCGAGCTTGCCGAAAAATATAACCAAACCTACCGCCCGAGCCCGAGCCGCAAAACGGGGCTAATATATTTCTTTTTAAATTTAGCCTACGTCGATCGCGGTTTTAGCGCGGCAGAGCGGCGCACGATCTCGCAGATCTGCGACGGATTGGGCATTGCAGAGCATATCCAAAGCCAGATTTTCGCGACCTTTGAGCGCAGCTTTTACGGCACATATTACGAAAACGGCGGCGCTCAAAGCGATACGGCTTACGACGAATACGACGGCTATAGCACAAGAAGCGGCGGGTATTGGGACAAATACGGCGGCAGAAGCACGGGCGGCTACGGAAGCAGTAGTTATGGCGGCGGCACCGGCTACGGATATGGCGGCTCGCAAAGCTCGAGCGGGTCATACGGCGGGTATTCGAGTGGATATGGCGGGTATTCGGGCGACTCGCAAGGCTCCGCCAAAAGTAAAAGAGATCCGTATGAAATTTTGGGGCTCTCCAAGGACGCTACGTTTAGCGAGATCAAGAAAAAATACCGCGAGCTCGTGAAAAAATACCATCCCGACATCCTGATGGGCAAGGGCGCGGACGAGGAGATCGTCCAGGAGGGCACGAAGAAGCTTCAGGAGATCAACGAGGCGTATAAAATTTTAAAGGAGCGCTTCGGCGAGAAGTAGGGCGAGCAAATTTTAAAATTTGAGGGCGCAAAGCGCCTTGAAATTTTGAGGTAGGGCTTTCGATACGGCGGCAAGGTACGGCGAAGAAATTTTAAGGCGCGATATCGCAATATGCGCGGTGTGCGAAAATTTCAGGTCGCGAGAGATTGGGCGCGGCGCGGCAGTGAAATGTCAAAGCGTGCGGCACAGTTAAATTTGTATCTAAATTTTAAAATTCCAAGCTTGCGAGACCTGCAGGGCGCTTAATACAGCCTTGATGCACATCGTGCAGGCAGTCTAGCATGTGGCACGAGAATTTAGCGCAAGATAAAGGCGGCAGGTATGCGCGGGCATTGAAATTTTAATGTGTGATAGCGTTAAGGCTGCTTATTATTTATGAAATAAAATTTTAAAACCAAACCAACACGAAAGGAAAAACATGGGATTTTTATCCAAAGACGAAGAGCCGCAGAAGCATGGCGCTAAAAAGGCAGCGAAGCAACCGCCTATTTTGATGAAGCAAACGCAAGAGGTGATCACCAATATCGAGAAATATCTGGGCGCGCCGCTGCTTACCTATTTTAATTCGGGCGCGGGCAGCGTCTGCGGTAACGACGCAATCAGTATCAACGATCACCTCAAGGGCAAGCATTTCGAAAAGCTCTACCTTTACATCAAGTCTGACGGCGGCAGCGGTATCGCCTCGCTTAAGATCGTCTCGATCCTGCGCAACCATTGCGACGAGCTGATCGCTCTAGTGCCTGCAAACTGCGCTTCGGCAGCTACGATGATGGCGCTTGGGGCGAATAAAATTTTAATGGGGCCGCTAGGATACCTAACGTCGGTCGATACTTCGCTGCGCCACGAGCTTTCGCCGGTTACGAACACAAACGATCAAGCAAACGTTTCGATGGACGAGCTAAGTCGCGTGGTTAAGCTTTGGAAAAATAACGAGCGCCCGAACGACGAGAACCCGTACAAGGAGCTTTATAAATATATCCATCCGCTCGTTTTCGGCGCCGTCGATCGCGCAAGCAGCCTGTCGCTTAAAATTTGCCGCGAAATTCTGCGCTACCACTTCGAAGATGAGCAAAAGATCGCCTTTATCAGCGACAAGCTAAACAGCGGCTATCCGTCGCACGACTATCCGATCTTATTCAGAGAGGCCAATGAGCTTGGGCTTCAGGTCGAGAAGATGGATACGCGCCTAAGCGAGATGCTTCAAATTTTAAACGAGCTCTACGCCGAGATGGGGCAGCGCACCTTCACCGACTTCGACGAGAACAATTACCACGACAACAACATCGCCAACATCATCGAAATTTCGGGATGCCAGATCTACTATCAGATCGACAAGGATTGGTTTTATCGTGAGGAGGAGAAGCGCTGGATCGTGCTAAACGACGAGAGCTCGTGGCGCAAAAACGAGATCGACGGCAAAAATATCAAAAACAGCATCTATTATATTTAGTGCGGTTTTTGGATCTCGTGCCGCTTTAAATTTACGGCTTGTAAAATTTAAAGCGGCGCATAAAATTTAAACTAGCAGCAGCGGCAAGGTGCGATTGATGACGACATAGCCGCGCTTATGGACGAGCTGGAAAACAAAATGTGCAGGTAAATTTAAAATTTTAAAAGCGGCAAAAGTAAGCGCCAACCTGGCTTGGCGATAAAAGCTGCGCCGTGAAATTTTAAATTTAGCCGGTTCGCGCCGATCTTTTCGGTTAAGTTTGCGTTGCGGTTTAAATTCACGTTTTGCGCGCGGCTTTTAAATTTAGCCTTTGCAAGCGGCGTAAAATTTTAAAATTTACGTCCGCGCGAGCAAAGCGGCGGCATTTGAGAAGTAAATTTAAAATTTGCGCGCGGTAAATTTAGTAAATTTCGCTTTGCCGATTTCCGCTTCATAAATTTGGCAAAATTTTAAAATTTAAAGGGTTTTGCGATGAAATTTTTTATCTCGTCTCTGTTTTTGACTCTGTCGCTACTCGGCTGCGTGGGCAAAAACTCGCCCGAAACCGATAAAACCTACGTTCTTTCAAGCGAGCTTGGGGATACGAAATACGCTTTTTACGGCGGAAATCTCTACGAAAACGGTGCGATTTTAAGCCCTTACGAAACGCGAGGCGATGCGAAGCTTGCGATTTTAGGCGGTAGCGGCGCAAATTTAGACGCAAACTCAAAGCTCATAAAACTATATTTTTTCGAGCGCAGATACGGCGCGATCTACGCCGTAAGCCACAAAAACGGGGTCTGCGCCGAGTATAATAAGGGAAATTTCGTAGATTTTCAAATTTTATTTAATATTTTTCAAAGCAAAGAGTGGTTTAATTATAGCGGCGGTATCTCTGCGGGCGGCGAGAGGCTAAAAGAGCTGAGTTCGGCGCGTATGGCGAAATTTAACGGCGCGAAGCTCGGCGCAGCAGATGAAAAGACGAGGCGCGAGTATCAAAAGGCTCGTCGTGAGGCGATTTTGTATTTTCAGCTTAATGCAAACGACATGCACGAGCTGATTTTTAAAAAACTATGCGAATAAATCAAAAGGAGAAAAGATGAGAGCGTTAATCAGCGTCAGCGATAAAAAGGGCGTCGTAGAGTTTGCCAAAGGGCTACAGAAGCTCGGATTTGAAATTTTAAGCACGGGCGGCACGTTTAAGCTT
>CAURUA010000012.1:0-42312 GCA_963528045.1 uncultured Campylobacter sp.
TCTTGCCAAGCTCGCTAAACATCAAAACCCCGACCATTACGAGGATCGGATAGATCGCATTTGCGGGGATCGCCTTAAATAGCGGCAACATAAACAGCGTCAGCACAAAAAATATAGCGCAAAATACTGCGGTAAGCCCCGTGCGACCGCCCGCTTCCACTCCGCTCGCGCTTTCAGCAAATGCAGTGACCGTGCTCGTTCCTATAACAGCGCCTGCAACGCTTCCTATCGCATCGGAGGTTAAATTTCTAGATAGTTTTTTCATGCCATCTTTGCTATTCTCTCCAAAAAGTCCCGCGCGGTTTCCCACGCCGGTTAGAGTGCCGATACTATCGAATAGATGCGTGACGAAAAATGTGATTATAAAAGGCACGAACGCAAGCTTTAGCGCTCCGGGGATATCTAGCTTAGCAAATATCGGCGTTATGCCGCTTGGCGCACTTACTATGCCATGAGGTGCGGGCGAAATTCCAGCCACCCACGCAACGCACGAAGTAATCAAAATGCTTAAGATAAACGCTGCCTTGATTCTAAGCACAAAAAGCACCAGCACGACCGCTAAGCCTAAAATCCCAAGCAAAACGTTTAGATCTTTTAAATTTCCCAAAGTTACTAGCGTCGCCTGACTAGGCGCGATGACACCCATCTGCTTAAGTCCGATAAAGCAGATGAAAGCCCCGATACCCGCACTTATGGCGCGACGCAGATCAAGCGGGATAGATTTGATAACCCAAACGCGAAAATTGGTAAACGAAAGCACGGTAAAAAGCGCCCCGCTTATTGCTACGATGCCAAGTGCGCTATGCCATGGCATCTTCGCATCCACACACAACGCAAAGGTAAAATACGCATTTAGCCCCATGCCGACGCTAAGCGCAACGGGGGTATTTGCAAAAAGCCCATTAAATAACGTCGCAATTATCGTAATAAGCGCGGTTGCCGTAACCAGCGCATCAAACGGCATACCTGCGATGCTCATAATATTTGCATTCACGGGCACAATGTAAATCATCGCCAAAAACGTAGTAAGTCCCGCAATAAGCTCCTGCCTTACCGACGTTTTTGCTGCGGCGAGATGAAAGAATTTTTCCACTTGCTCCTCCTTTAGAATTTATTCGTAAATTTCGATCTGATTATATAAGCTGTCGCGCTCTACGGGCACAAAGCCTGCGGTGCTGATCATATCGATAAAATCGCGCTTGCTCTGCCCTTTTTTGCTGCTGGCGCCGGCGCTGCTTTGAATGCTTTCGTTTTCGATCGTGCCGTCAAGATCGTCCGCGCCGAAATCCTGCGCTACGAGAGCTAAATTTAAGGTCGAGGTCGCCCAATACGCCTTGATATGCGCGACGTTGTCAAGCAAAATTCTACTAATCGCGATCGTTTTTAAAATTTCGACCGAGCCCAAAAAGCCCTTCACGTCCAGGTAGTTGTTCTCGCGCTGATACACGAGCGGAATGAAGGCGTTGAAGCCGCCGCCGTTATCGCGAGAGAGGCTCTCATCTTGCAGCGCGCGGATGCGCAAGATGTGGTCAACGCGGTGAGCGCGGCTTTCGATATGGCCAAAGAGCATCGTGGCGTTACTTTGACGCCCGCGCGCATGCCACAGCGAGTGGATTTGCAGCCACTGCTCGCTTGAGACCTTGCCTTTGCAAATTTTATCCCTGATCCGTTCGTCGAAAATTTCAGCGCCACCGCCGGGCATCGAATCTACGCCGCTTTGCATCATCAGCTCTATCGTCTCCTCGTAGCTCATCTTCCACTTTCGCCGCCAGTAATCGATCTCCGCCGCGGTCATCGCCTTGATGTGTAGAAGCGGATATTTTTGCTTTATCGCTTTGAAAATTCCCAAATATTGCTGCGGCGTAACGAATGGATTGTGCGAGCTTACGATATGAATCTCCTTCGTGCCGCGCGCTACCGTCTCGTCCACGATACGCATGATCTCATCATCGCTCATCGTATAGGCGTTTTCGTTCTTGCGGTGCGCCGAAAATGCGCAAAATTTACAGGTATCTGCGCATAAATTCGAAGGATTTATATGACGATTTGCGTTGAAATAGACGTTTTTGCCGTTTTTTTCTTTGCGAATAGCAAAGGCGAATTTACCCAGATCGAAAAGATCCAGATCCCATAACTTCACGCCGTCTTCGTAATTTAATCTCTCGCCGCTTTGTAGTTTTTCTAAAATTTCCATCGATTTCCCAAGCCAAATTTTGTGCTAATTATATAATTTTTTGCTTACAAAACGGATAAGCGGACTAAATTTAGAGCCGAATTTCGTTAATTTAAAATAGCGTAGTAAAATGGGCGCCAAATTTTAAACAAGGAAAGCAAAATGTGTGGAATCGTGGGCTACATCGGGAATGAAGAGAAGAAAAAAATCATAATAAACGGACTGAAAGAACTCGAGTATCGCGGATACGACAGCGCTGGGCTTGCCGTGATGGATGAGAGTGCGAATATAAAGTATTTCAAAGCGGTCGGCAAGCTAAATAATCTCGAAGAAAAGATGAAAGATTTCACTTCGCAAGGCTTTGGTGTTGCGATCGGACATACTCGCTGGGCGACGCACGGAAAGCCCACCGAGCTTAACGCGCATCCGCATTTTGGGGATTTTAGCTTCGTCGTACATAACGGCATCATCGAAAACTACATCGAGCTAAAAGATGAGCTTGAAGCGGACGGTGTGAAATTTTTAAGCCAGACCGATACCGAAGTAATCGTGCATCTTTTTGAGAAAAATTTCAAGGCTAGTAACGACGCATTTAAGGCGTACGAAGCTACAATTAAACGGCTAAAAGGCGCATACGCTACGCTTTTGATCACGAAGGCAGCACCCGGAGAAATTTTCTTTGCTAAAAACGCAGCTCCGCTGATCGTCGCAAAAAACGATAAAAACGAAATTTTCTTTAGCTCCTCGGACGCTCCACTCATCGGGCTTGCAAATACGGCTGCGTATCTGGACGATCAAATTTACGGCGTCGCAAAGCTCGGGCAGATCGACGTTTTTAAAAACTCTAAACCGCATAATTGCGCCTTTAGTGAGCTTCCGAAAGATAAAGGCTATGCGCAAAAAGAGGGCTTTAGATTTTTTATGGAAAAAGAAATTTACGAGCAAGCGCAAGTCGTAACTGAAGCAATGATGGGGCGCGTAATAAAGGGCGGCAAGATAAAATTTGACGAGCTTGATGCGGCGATGTTTGAGGATATCGACGAGGTCGTGCTATGCGCCTGCGGCACGAGCTATCACGCCGCGCTCGTAAGCTCGTATCTTTTCGAGCGCATCGCTAAAATCCGTACGAAAGTGGAAGTCGCCAGCGAATTCCGCTATAAAGAACCATTTTTAAACAAGAATTCCTTATTTATCGTGATCTCGCAAAGTGGCGAGACCGCCGACACCTTAGAGGCGCTGCATATCGCTAAAAAGGCGGGTCTTAGGACGCTTGCGATCTGCAACGTCGATAACAGCTCGATCGTGCGCATGGCAGGCAGCGTGATCCTCACCCGCGCAGGCATCGAAAAGGGCGTAGCCTCCACGAAGGCTTTTGCAACGCAGGTAATGGTGCTATGGATGTTTGTGGTGTATCTTGCAAATATGCGCGAAGTCATCTCGGCGCGCACGAATTCCGCTGAAATTTCGGCGATGCTTCATATCCCGCAAATTCTAAAGATCAAAGACGGCTTGCAGGATAAAATTTACCGCATGAGCAAGCACTATCTGCACGGACACGGCTTTTTCTTCATCGGTCGCGATATTTTTTATCCGCTCGCTCTTGAGGGCGCGCTCAAGCTCAAAGAGATCTCCTATCTGCACGCGGAGGGCTATCCGAGCGGCGAGATGAAACACGGTCCGATCGCGCTTGCAGATTCCAATCTTTTTACGATCGCGCTAATGCCCAAAAATGCGCTTTATGAAAAAACCAAAAGCAACGTCGAGGAGCTTGCAGCGCGCGATGCGTATATTTTAGCGATTAGCCCCGAGGAGCCCGAGGTTGCGGATGATTTTATCAAAACGAGCGAGCAAAGCCACGCGATGAGCGAGTTTTTTGAGATGATGATAATTTTACAAATTCTAGCTCTTGAAATCTCCGTCAGACTTGGCAATGATGTGGATATGCCGCGAAATTTAGCCAAAAGTGTCACCGTAGAATAATCGTTTTTTAAGTTCATTTTGACTAATATTTCTCATTAAAAAATCGGGGAATGTTAGTATATGAGACTTATCGGATTTATCAGAGGTGAAAATGTCATAGTCGCCACAGGCGGGGTCGAGTATAGCTACGAAATGCTTGGCGAACGCGATCCTAGCCTAACCGATGGCGATGAGGTAAGCTTCGACACGCTAGCATCCAGTGCAATAAATATAAAGCGCGTCGAGGGCTCTAAATCCAAAGACCGCGTAGTGCAAAAAGTAACCCCACAGCCAAAAGAATCCGTAAAGCAAAAAGATGAAATTTTTGGCGATAAGAATTTTGCAGAAAATAATATATCCGAAGCGCCATCCTTTCAAAGCTCCACCGAAAATATCGCAGAGGATAGATCCGCCGTAAAAGAAGCGAAGGTCGCAAAAAAATTTAAGAATTTTAAATTTAACCGCAAAGCCAAGCCTACGAGTGCAAAAAAACCGAAATTCTTTGGATTTGAGTTCGTCCAAACAGACGATCTGCGCACTACGCAAAGCGTCGAGAGTAAAATTTATACTTCATCTATCCGTAAGGAAGGGCTTAAATCCATAATCCTGCCCATAGCGCCGATAGTCATTATTTTGATATTCCGTTCGCAAATCGCAAGCATATTTCTATCTTTTTCGCAGATCGAAGCTTATGTCAATCAAGATACGGTTTATATGGTGATGGACCTGCTGATTTTCCTTAGTTTTGCGCTATTTTATCTGCTGCCGCTTAACCGCGCGATAAACCTACTCTCCATAGCGACGCACGATCAATACCCGATGCGTCAAATGGCGAATTACAACGTCTTTATCATCTTGTGTGTCATCTCTACGATCCTGCAGGATAAGAGCCTGGGGCTAGATGAGTTTGAGCAGATTTTCATCTGCGGCGTGATCGGACTTGGACTTATTTCGTTTTATTATAAGCTCAAGGCGTTTGCGTTTATGTTTTTCAAAACCGCAGGCTCGATCCTATTTGCTCCTGCGCTACTTGTGGAGCTCGCGGCTATTATTTTCATCGGCATCGGCGACCGCTATACTGGCGCGTCGATGAAATTTATGAAGCTTACGGGGCTATTTTTTGCGAGCACGGCGTGGAGATACATCATAATTTTTATCGTTATGTCGCCGCTTTATTTCCTTGGATTTTGTATGCTAAGGCGGATCAAAAAATAATTTTACAAAATTTTACCGCAGATTTAGTTACGATGAAATTCTACTATGATAGAATTCTGCTCAAAATTTCATCGCAAAATTTAGCACGACGACAGAATTTAGCGGAAATTTGAACTTTATCAAAGTAAAATTCTACCGCATTGAAATTTTATCGCAATAAAATTCCGCAATTGTAGGCGCAGATCGCACGCCCTAAAGCAATATATGTCTTTTATATGCGTAACGCACGGCTTACAAAAATAACACCAATGCCTGCGAATTTCGATGCAATGTCCCCCTTTTATTTGATAAAAGCCGCGGCAATTGACATCGCGTCTGTAAAATTCTACCGCTAAAATCCATCTTTAAATCTCACGCGCTCAGCATATATCGACGCAGAATTTTATTCACGCAATTCGGCGCGAAATTCAAAGCTAAATTTCACATCGCATTCTACGGCGAAATTCCAAGACATAGCTCTATCATAATAAAATTTTGCCAAAATAAAACTCTAATTGATGCCAAAGTCTAAGCGCGGATTTAAATCGAATTTAAAGCTACAAGCCCTGTGCACCGCAGCTAATTAAATTTCATCGCCCGCGCATCTTGTCGCGTTTAAATTTAACTGCGCGCGCCGTATTAAAATTCCGCCCGCCGCCGCCACGGCGTAAAATTTAACTATCGCGCTAAATTCCGCGCCCTCGCCTGCTGAAATTTAATCTCGCGCCCCGCTTCGTGCGGCGTAGAATTCCCGCCTAAACTCCACAAACCGCCCATGCATGATCGCCTCTCTCATATCCGCGGCAAGGCGCAGGTAATAATGCAGATTGTGAATGCTCGCAAGGCGGTAAAAGCTAAGCTCGCGCGCGCGAAATAGATGATTTAGGTAGCCACGGCTGAAGCGTTTGCACGTGTAGCAGTCGCAGTGCGGATCGATCGGATCGTGATCGCTAATAAAGCTCGCGTTTTTGATGCTGATCTTGCCGAAGCTCGTAAATAGCGTGCCGTTGCGGGCGTTGCGCGTAGGCATCACGCAGTCGAACATATCCACGCCGCGAGCGACATTTTGGACGAGATCCTCGGGAGTACCAACCCCCATCAAATATCGCGGGCGCGCCGCATCGACGTATGGCATCATAGCCTCTACCGTGTCGTACATCAGCTCGTTTTTCTCACCCACGCTAAGCCCTCCGATCGCAAGCCCGTCAAAGCTCATCTCGCACAGCGCTTCGGCGCAAAATTTGCGCGCCTGCGGGTCGGTTCCACCTTGGATGATACCGAAGATGTTTTGATGCGCGTGCAGGCCGCGAGATTTCATGGTCTCGTGATAATCTATCGCCTCGCGAGCCCATTTTATCGTGCGCGCGACGCTTAGATCGATCCGCTTTTTAAGCCGCGATCTATCATCGAAGCTCAATGCGCCAGGCTCGCGCGGCAGCTCCACCAAATCGTCCAAAATCATCATAATATCGGAGTTTAGCTCATACTGCGTATCAAGCACTGAGCGCGGCGTGAAATAATGCATGCTGCCGTCGATGTGGCTTTTAAATTTTATGCCGCCCTCATCGTTTTTGGTGTTTGCGCGCAGGCTAAAAGCCTGAAAACCGCCGCTGTCGGTCAAAAAGCTGCGGGGAAATTTCGTAAATCCGTGCAGCCCACCGAAGCCCGCCACCACCCGCGAGCCCGGGCGCAGATACATGTGATAGGTGTTAGCAAGGATGATCTGCGCGCCCAGGAGCTGCTCTACGTCCGTCGCATCGAGCGCCTTGACCGCGCCCACGGTGCCGACCGGCATAAAAACGGGGGTGCGGATCGTGCTGTGCGCCGTGCGGATCGTGCAGGCGCGCGCCGCGCCGTCCGCGGCGTCTATCGTAAAATCCATCTTGATCCTTTAAATTTAGCTTCTTGCGCGCACTCGGCGCAAAATTTTAAAAAGCGATTGTAGCGAAATTTAAATTTGCGGCAGGTAAAGGCGGGTAAATTTAAGAGATATTATGAGGTGTTTGCGGATTAAAATTTCGGTAGCTAGCGACCGACACAGCCGCTAAACGCAAAATTTACTGGCTCTCTTATAATTAAAATTTAATCGAACGTTGCGAATTTAGCGAGCGCGGCGGCATTAGATCACGGCGCGCTTTATATTATAAATTTAAAGATGCGCCGAGATAAAATTTCGCACTTATGAAGCAAATTTTATAGCTATAACGCTACCATTAAATTTCTCCGCACCGCATGAGTCGGCAGCGCCCTTTAAATTTGAAACTTCGCTCTTTTCATCGCGCGCGCTAGAAAATCCGCTAAATTTATGACCGCACAGCTGTTTTTCGCACGGCACGCCGTCGCCGTCGCCATCGGTATGCTGGGTGCCGCCCTCCTGAGCCCTGCCACACTCTCGCAGATACCGCGTCGCCTCTTCGCAGCTGCTAAACTGCGAGCAATAGGTCTTGGCGTTGCAATCAAGCCCCAAAGCAAGACTAGCCAATAACGAAAACAATAAAACTAATTTCATTGTCTCTCCTTAAAATTTTGATGGAATTGTATGGATAAATAGATAAATAATTAATAAAATAGTAAATTTAGCCGCAAACGGCGTAAATTTCACCGCTTGCGACGTTTTATTCGGCGGCTGCGTCTAAAGAAATTTAGCGGCTTTAGAGTTTATCTTTGCACTTTCAAAAGCCGCGACGCACTATGCTGCTAGGCACTTTTGCGTGCGCGAGGCTTCCTTTTTAGGGGCGTGCTTTTTGCAGGAGCGCTTTTGCCGTCCGATAAATTTTCCAAGGCAAAATTTGCTACGGATCTCTTTCTGCCCCTGCTCTTTGCTTTTCTATTTTGCAAAAACTCGCTGTACGGCGAGCCGTAAAGGCTAGCGTGCCAAATCGCGCTTGCCAGCATCACTGCACCCGAAACTTTATGTAGCTGCGACATGCGCGAGTTCATATTCAGCGCGGTTAGAGCCGTGATGCCCATACTAACTCCGAGCGTCACTTTAGCCGCTTTGCGCTGAAAATTTAGATCCAAAATTTTATCTTCAATGCTCAAATTTTACCCCTTTGATAGAATTCAGTAGTAGTCCTATCGTCGTGCCGTTATGCAGCAGCGCCGTAGCTACGGGACTTAGCGCGCCAAAGGTCGCCAAAAATAAAATGATCGAATTTATCCCCACGGTGGCGTTGAAATTTCGATTTACGAGCCGCAGCGTGTCGTTGGCTAGCGCCTTTACCTGCGCGACGCCCTCGATATCGTTTTTCAAAAGCCCGATCTGCGCGGAAGCCTTGGCGATCTCGGCACCGTTTAGCATGCTGATGCCGATGTCCGCCTTCATCAGGCTCGGCGCATCGTTTATGCCGTCGCCCACGAAGACTACCTTCCGCCCCTCAGCTTTGAGTTGCTCTAAGATTTCGGTCTTTTGCGTAGGCAGCAGCTCGCCGTAATAGCGATCTACGCCGAGCTTTTTGGCTACGGTGCGGGCTTTTGAGCTCACGTCGCCGCTTAGCATGACGATCTGTTTAACGCCCAACTCGCGGAGCCTAGCGATAACGGCGCGGGCGTTTGCGCGCACCTCGTCTCTAAGCCCGATAACGCCCAAAAGTCTGCCGTCAAATGCGATGTAAAGCAGCGCGAGCCCCTTTTGCATCGCAAGATCGATGGTCTGCTCATGCGCCGCAAACGAGATCATCTCGTCGTCCTCTAGGAAGTGGCGCGAGCCTATGATAAGCTTTTTGCCCTCGATGCTGGTCTTTACGCCGTGAGCGACGACGAATTCCACCTCGTCGTGGTGTTTGTGGATAAAGCCGTGCTTTTTAGCCGCATCCACGATCGCCTCGGCTACGGGGTGAAAGTAATGCTCCTCGGCGCTCGCGGTTAAATTTAAAATATCGTTTTTACTAAAGCGCCCGTCAAATGATATGATCTCGGCGACCTCCAGGTTGCCATACGTAAGCGTGCCCGTCTTATCGAATACGAAGGTGTCGGCGCTCGCAAGCGACTCAAGAGCCTTGGCGCCTTTGATCAAAATCCCGTTCTTGCCCGCCTTTGAAATGCTCGACTTAAAAGCAACCGGCGTAGGCAGCTTAAGCGCGCACGAGTAATCAGCCTGCAGCACCGAAGCCACGCTCATAAAATTTCGATTTATCAGATAGGACACGCCCGCAAGCCCGAAGGTCACCGGCACGAGCTTGTCGGCTAAGTGAGTCGTATGCATGCCGATGCTGGAGCGTTCGTTAAGAGATGCTGTGATGTAGTGCTTAATACGCTGCGTGGAGGTGTTTTCGCCGACGTTTTCCGCCCAGATACGGATCCTGCCCTCCTCCACGATCGTGCCGCTTAGCACGCTATCGCCGCGAGACTTTTTCACTGCGACCGATTCACCCGTCATATTGGCTTGATTTATCATCGCTTCGCCGCTTACGACGTGCCCGTCTACGGCTATGACATCGCCCGCGCCCACGACCACGATGTCGCCCACCTTTAGCTTGGAGGTGGCTATTTTGACCTCGGTCTTTTTGCCGTTTTGATCTATCTCGACCCACGCCTCGGCAATGTCCGGGCGGGCGAGCTCACGGATCAGATCGTCGCTTTTATAAACGGTGCTTTCTTCCATGTATTCGCCCAGAGCAAGCATTGTGTTGGTGCTGTTTGCGGCAAAGATATCTCCGCGCGCGAGAGAAATTCCGACAGCAGCAGCCTCCAAACCCTTTGAAGTAAGCCCGTGACGAAAGCTTTCTTTAATACCCTCTTTTAAGATAGGCATGCACGCTACGATGCTAAATGCACGCGCTAAAGGCGAAGTGCGAAAGATTAAATTCCCTCCCAATGCGAGAAGCGCTAAAATAAATTCGTTTTTGCTCGGTAAATTTTTATGGCTAGCGGGGATAATTGATTTTAACTCGCTTAAATTTAAAACTTCAAGTTGCTTTAGAATTCCTGCCTTATTCGCACCCGCGTCAAGCCTAAGGATCAAAGAGCCGATTTTAGCGTTAAATCTAGCTTCCGTTACGCCCTCAAGCCTCGCAGCTGCTTTTTGTAGTGCGCTCGCATCGATGTCTCTAAAACCGACGATCTTTAGCCGTAGTCTAGTTTTAGTCTCATGTAAAATTTTAAAATTTTGCATCGACTACTCTTGCATCTCTGCCTTGGCGTCTTCGAATCGCTCCTTCATCTCTTCAACGCCCATCTGAAACATCTCGGTACCCTTTGCGATGAGCTTAAAAAGCTTTTTTTGCGCGTTTTCGTCGGTTAGAAAATAGGTCGCTGCGGCCCCCAGAACGATGCCTGTGATAAATGAGTTGCTACCAAATAAACCGTTCGCGTTTTGCCTGCTACCCAAGGAATTAAAAATTCCACCGAAAGCGGAGCCCTGAGTAGAATTTACATCACTTGAGCTTTGAGCGGCGGAGCCTTTATCATTCGAGCCGTTGTCGGAAGCCGAGCCGCTAAAAGGCGCGGAATTTACCCGCTCATTTATCCATTTAGCCCAACCGCCGAGCTTTTCGTCACCTGCAAAGCTACCCGCAGAGCCGCTAGCATATTTGTTGTCACCAAAATCGTAATCGTCTAGAATTTCTTTCAAATCTTTTTTTGTGATATACGGATTACTCATTGCCTACCTTAAGAATAAAATTTCTACCCGCAATGAGCGCGCCTACGCATACTGCGACGCCTGCCGCTGCGCGTAGATACTCGCCTTGTACGAGCTTATTTGCACTGTAAATCGCTCCGCCGCCGATGATACCGCCGCTTAGCGCGATATCTAGCGCATCGCGAATCGCTTTAGATTTGCTTTTGCCTTTTTTAGCTTTAACGAGCTCTACGGCGCAACCGCCGATCGCCCCCGCTATAGCGCCGCTTAAAACGTGATCCAGCGGCGAACGCTGTGTCGTAAGTGATCTATTCATTTAGGCCTCTATTTTTCTGATTTATCGTCTGCGGACGTAAATTTAGCCGAAGAATTATCGTCCATTTTTACGATCTGCGGGATATTAAGCGGAGTAGTAGATGCTGCGGATGTCTCACCTACCGGTGTTTCGCCAGTCTTAGAGCTTGCGGTGGATTTTTTAGTTCTTTTAAATCCCGGTTTCGGTCCCGGCTTTTTTCTGGTTTTTTTTGCAGTGCTATCGCTACTTGTCGCAGCTTTTTTACCGCCAGTCTTCCTTTTACTTTTTACCGCCTCAGCGACATCGTCTAGGCCTTCTTTGGCTTCCGCAAAAATTTCTTTTGATTTTTTGCTTAATTTTTCTGCTCCGCCTTTGACGCTATTTTTTAGCTCCTCGACGCTTTTGCTACTTACGATTTTATTCGCACCTTCTTTGATTTTATCTCGATTGTTATAAGCGTAAACCGCCGCGCAACCAAGCGCAAAACCTGCTAGAAATGGGATCGGCATTTCATTCTCCTTGTGTTAAGATTATAAAGTCATTTTATCAACTTTACATAGATTTTGATATTATAGCGACTTTTTTAGATTTTTGCAATCCTAATTTAATTTTTCTGCAAAATTCCTTTAATTAAATTGGAAAATGCACTATTTAAGATATTTTGCAAATCGTATTTTTGAAATATCCGCTCTAATTCCTGCGGATTTTTAAAAATTTCGTTTAATAAATCAGCGAAATTCAAAGAATTTAAATCAGCCTCGTATTTAGAATTTAATTCTTTTAAAATCGGCAAAATTTCATTATACGAAACCGCCTGCGCCTTATACAGCAGCTCTTTAAATTGCGCGTTCTTGCACGAATTAATTAGATCGTCATAAAACATCATAGAGCTTTTTTCTATCAAAAGCGCCGAAGCCAAAAACTCATTCATACCTTTTGCAGCCAGTGCCTCACTGCTATTTTCAGGAGGCGTGGCACCAAGCTCGCAAGAATTAGCAAAGTCTAGCATCCGCTCAAGTAATCCAGCTCGTAAAGATAGAATTTCTCCTAACTTTTTATCTTGAAATTTAACTGCGCCCAGCGAATAAAACTGTAAAATTTGCGCCTCTTTTTCGAGCAAAAGAGCAATATCTGCAATTTGCGCCTCATTTAAATTCCGAGATTTATTAGAAATTCTGCGCGATTTTTTAGTGCTACGCAATGCTTCTTCGTTCAAGAAATCGCCTCTATATTGGAATTTACAAGCGCTACTAGCTCAGGCGAACTGATGCCGCTTAAAAACTGCTCCCAAAGGTGCATCGGAAAAACGCTTTCATCATAATGAATCGTCAGCGAGCCGATTAGAGAGTTAAATTTATACTCTTTTATCCCGCGAATTGCAGCTATTTTAGCCTTTAGGCTCTCTTCGCTCACGCTATCTCGCAACTCCCTAATTTTAGGACTTACGCGGATACGAATACGACCTTTGCTGTGGCTAATTTTGCTAAAATACTTATGAAATTCCAAAATATCGTTGTGATTTATTTTCATATTTTTCCTTAAATTTGCGCTCAAATAATATCATAAATCATTTAATTCCTGCTAAATTTTGCGAATTATTTGCGTTTAGGACGGAATATTTTTATCTTATTTTCATCCGCTGTTATATAATTTCCTCCCATTAGATCAATACAATACGGCACGGCAGGAAATACCGGCAGCAAACATTCTTTAATCGCTTTTGGATTGCCCGGTAAGTTTATAATCAGAGATTTTTTGCGGATCGCTGCTATCTGGCGAGACAAAATTGCCGTAGGCACGATATTTTGGCTCTCTGCGCGCATTAGTTCGCCAAAGCCTGGCATTAATTTCTCACTTACCGCCTCGGTCGCTTCAGGCGTTACATCGCGTGGAGCAGGACCCGTGCCACCCGTGGTTAGCACCAAATCACAACCAGCTTCGTCGCAAAGATAAATCAGCTTATCTTTGATCAGCTCTAGCTCATCTGGAACTATTTCATAAAAATACTGCTTCTCGCAAGTTAGCCAATCATCCATCACGGCAATTATTTCTTTGCCTCCTAAATCCTCGTAAACGCCACCGCTAGCGCGATCACTGATCGTTAAAACACCTATTTTTACCATTTTTTTCTCCTTATATTGGAATTTTAAAATTTAATCGAAATTTAGCGTGCCGTCTTGCGGCTTTTTTTCAGAGCTTTCGCTATCTTTTTCCGACTTTTGTAAATCCTGCTCCTGCGCAGAAGCGCCCTCTTGCTCCACACCATCAGATTCACAGATCTTTTGAACATCCTCGAAAGTTATGAACTCATAGACGAAAATTTGCTTTGAAATTTGATTTAGCTTATCTTGCATCGTGCGGATTATCTCGCTTACCTCGTCGTAGCAATCTTGCAAAATTTTATTCACGCTCTGCGCGCTAGGGGTAAAGCTATCGCCCATCGCGAGCTCAAAAACCATCTTTTGCGCCAGCGCGATAGCCTGCTTTACGTCGCTAGCGGAATTTGAAAAAGCGTCGTTTTTATGGATCTGTAGCGCCGCCATGCCGCTTAAAAGCACTTTGATTTGATTTAAAATTTGCGTTTTGGATTCGATCTCGAAATCCTCGTTTAAAAATTTATCGTTTAAAAGCTCGATCTTTTCGAAATCAAACGAATACCAATACGCGCTAAGCGCCTTTGCACCCTGATAGAACGCCTGGATCTCTTTTTCGTATTCGGTTAGAATTCTACTTTTTTGCACGCCGTAAAAGACCCTCATCCGCACGTTTTCAAAATCGCTAAGCTCGATCGTATCGCTGCCGCGCTTAAGAGCGTTGATCGCGGCCTCATTTACCAGCGTCGCCACTCCCGCGCCGCTAAAGCCCACACAGAGGCGGCTTACTTTGTTGATATTCGCGCTACACCTTTTGCCTTCGAGGTAAATTTTTAAAATTTCGATGCGGTCTTTGTAGTTCGGAAGCCCAATAAAAACGCGCCTATCAAAGCGTCCCGAGCGCAATAACGCATCGTCGATCATATTTATTTTGTTGGTTGCGCCGATTACCATCACGCCGCTGTTTTCCTCAAATCCATCCATCTCGGTCAGCAGCTGATTTAGCGTCGCTTCCCGCTCGTCGTTGCGCCCGATACCGCGCTTGCCGCCGACTGCGTCGATCTCGTCGATAAAAATAATCGCGGGCGCGCAGGATTTGGCCTTCGCAAACAGCTCGCGAACCCGCCTAGCGCCGACGCCCACAAAGACCTCGGCGAAGCTTGCGCCGCTTTGGTAAAAAAACGGCACGTCCGCCTCTCCCGCTACGGCTTTTGCAATTAGCGTTTTACCGACGCCCGGCTCGCCGATCATTAAAATTCCTTTTGGCAGCTTGATGCCGAAATTTCGGTATTTTGCGGGATTTTTTAAAAAATCCACGATCTCGATTAGCTCGTCCTTGACCTCGCTGATGCCCGCGACGTCGCTAAATCTAACGTCGCTAACGCTTGGCGAAAGATCGCCGAGATCGCCGCCCGAGCTAGCGCTCTGACGCGCGGCGCCGTCCATCCTGCGGCGTCTAGCCAAAACGATTTCAAAATAATACACGAAGAGAAAAAATGCGAACGTAAAAATCACCAAAATCGCGCTGATACCGCTCGTGCCATCATCCTTTTCTTTGCTGATTAGAGCGTGATTTGATAGCTCCTTAAGATCTACGAGATCGACTAAAATTTTATAGTGTTTGCCGTCATAGGTAAAATTTAAATTGCCGTCCTCGATATGCGCGCGTTTGATCTGATCTGCGCGGACTAGCTCGCTAAATTCGCGCTCGGTGATGTATCGCGAATCGTCTTTAAAATAAACGATCGAGAGCAAAACGATAAGCAGCACCAAAAAAATCAGAATTATATTTAGCTTGCTTTTTTTGATTTTATGCAAAATTTCCATCAAATTTAACCTCATAATCTCTTATCTCCATCCATTTTTTCGACAAATCCTCATCGCTTTTGATCCAAATTTTATCATAAAATTGATCATATCCTTCATAAAACTCTCCATTTTTCCGCTCGATCAGCACATTTAGCGGTACCTTGTGCGAAAGGCGAAATTTATAATTATTCAGCGCCGTTATGTTTTGTAGCATCTTTAGCCGCGCCTTCGCCGTTTTGCCGTCTATGCGGCCTTTTAGCGACGCCGAAGCGGTCCCTTGCCGCGGCGAAAAGATAAAGGCGTGCAGATGCGTGAGCGGAAATTTTTTGAAATTTTCCAACGCTTCGAGCCAAATTTCTTCGCTCTCGCCCGGATGCGCGACGATAAAGTCCGTCCCCAGCGCAAACCCGCGCTCCGCAAGCTCGCAAAAAAGCTCCAAATCCCTTAGCGCGGAATTTCGGCGGCGCATTATGCTAAGCATCTTTTGCGAAGTGTGTTGAAGCGCGATATGTAGATGCCGCTCCAGCCACGGCTCGGATAAAATTTCGCAAAAGCTCTCATCGATCTGCGAGGGCTCGATGCTACCTAGACGAATGCGGCGAATTCCGCGGATCGCGCCCAGCTTTTGAAGCAGCGCGCCCAGGCTCGTGCCCGCGGCTTTGCCGTAGCTTCCGATATTGGTGCCGGTTAGCACGATTTCGCTAAAGCCGTTTGCGGCAAGGCTCGCCGCCTCTTTTAAGATCGCGTCTTCAGAGCTGCTGCGCGAGCGGCCGCGCACGGAGGGGATTATGCAATAGCTGCAGTTAAAATCGCACCCTTCTTGAATTTTAATAAAGGCCTTGGTGTGATCCTCGTAGTCGCTTACCAGGTTTTTTTCGACGCCGTCAAGACCTCCGATATCGTAAAATTTTGACTCCGAGCCCAAAAACTCGTCGATCTTTTCCTTTTGCGACATCCCAAATACCCCAAAGACCGCGCCGTTTTTATACAGCTCCTCGCCGCGCGAGACCGCGCCGCAGCCGGTTAGCAATATCTTTTTGCCGAGGCGGTTCATCTTATTTACGTAGTTTCGTACGTCTGCGTCGGCGCCATTCGTAACGGTGCAGGAGTTTATCACGACTACGTCCGCGCCCTGCTCATCGTGCGTGATCTCGCCCGATTTGAGGTTGCTTTTGATAAGCTGCGTGTCGTAGATATTTGTGCGACACCCGAACGTTTTAAAATAAATTTTCAAATTTCGCTCCCGGATCCGCTTCCCCCAGCAAAATCCGCGCCCTGCGCCGCTGCGTTTAAATTTTGCGAGCCTTGCTGCTCGGAGCCGAGATCTTGCGCCGTAAAATTTCCGCCCGCAGCCACATAATTTTTGCCGTTAAAAAGCGTGTAAGCAGGATAGGCGATCTTGATATCGGGCTCGCTTCTTAGGGCGTCTAAAATTTCAGCCGAGATGTTGCTGCGAAGCCCGAGTGTCGCGTAAGAGTTCGTCATGTACCAAACCGAAATTTCAATGCCGTATGGCTCAAAAAAGCTAAAAATTCTAGGCTCGACGTTTGGATTTTTGATGCTGTATTGCGAGCGCAGCTTGCCCATCTGCTTTTTGGCGATGTCGGTGTAGCCCTTAGAATACTTCCGCACGATGTTTTTTATGAGATACATCGCCTTTTTATGGTTGCTATCAAATGTTAAAAGTATGCTAATGCCGTCCCAGACGGTCTTAAGCCCGCTATGGGTGTAGTTTGAGATAAGATCGGTAAAAATATAATTATTCGGTATGAAAATCACCCTGCCTGCGCGTTTATTTTCTCTCCACGTAGTCATAGTGACGTCCTCAAAAATCGTCATCCTAAGCACCGAAATATCGATGATATCGCCTACGTAGGTCTCGCCGTTTTTATGCACCCGGATACGATCGCCCACGCGAAAGCTGCCGCCGAGCACGATCGTAAGCCAGCCTAAAGAGCTCATAAACATATCTTTCATCGCAATCGCTAGACCTGCCGAGGCAAAGCCTAAAACCGTCACGAAATGCGTCATATTCTCGATGTAAGAAAAGAGCAGTATCAGCGCAACCAGCGTGAAATTTAAAACATTGATAGCTTTATTTACGATATAAAAATTCTCGTCATTTTTGATATATTTTTTCGCTATTATCTTACATAAAAACGATAGCGCCATGACGATTAAAATCCACACGGCGATGTTTCCCGCGCGCTTGATCTGAGCTTTTATATCGGCGGTCTGCACGGCGATTTGGGAGTTGATCTTTTTTTCGTAAACGTCGTACGTAGTCTGCGCGATCTCGTATGCGGAGCTAAACTCGCTAAGCTCGTAATCTAAGCTTTTAAGCTCCGCCGCAGCGCTTGCGTCCGTATCAATCTGCATCAAGCGCTCATATAGCGCCCTTTTTGCTTCAAGTTTATCGATTAAAGCTTTAATATTTTCGATGGCGTTTTTCTGCTCCATCTTTTGAGCTTGCAAATTTCTAATCGTAGAAAAACCTGAAATTATCGAAAAAGGATTTGTAATGCGCGCAGGCTCGGGAGTTTCAGGCATCGCGATGATATCTAAAAACGGAGATTTTTCATACTCTTTTAGCAGTATGAGCTGCTCTTTTACGGCGCGGAGTCTTTTTTGAATCTCTGCGATCTTATCGGTGCCGGCGCTCTTTTTTAGCTCCGCTTCGAGCTGGCTGGATTGCTTTTGTAAATTTTGATAGCCGATGAAATTTGAAAAGCGAGAGATCCAGATATTATTTTTAATCTCATCGTCAATAACACGGATCTGATCTTTTAGCGACGCGGATAGCTTGGAATTTTCATCTTTCTTCTCACTAGCGGCAGAGCTAGCGTTAGATTCTAAGCGCGTATGCGCGGCGGAGAGCGTAGAATTTGCCTCGCAAAATGCAAGATTGAAAATCAAAAAAATAGCCGCAAACGCTCTCATTCAAACTCTTTCAGCGCTGCAATTACTTCATCTTTTGCGATCTCTTTGGAAGCGTAGAATTTACCGATGCCGTCGGGCAGGATAAATTTTATCTTGCCGTTTTCGCTTTTTTTATCGAGGAAAAACAGCTCGTAAAATTCCGCTGCATCCTCTATGTGAAATTTTATCGGAAGCGCGAATTTTTGAAGCACTTTGCGGATCCGCTCCTCCTGTTCGCCGCTTAATTTACCAAGACGGCGCGCTAGCGCGTTTGCCATCACCATGCCGATCGCCACAGCCTCGCCGTGCAAAAATTTTTTATAATTAGTAATTTTTTCGATAGCGTGAGCAAAGGTGTGCCCGTAATTAAGCGCCGCTCTGATGCCGCTTTCGCGCTCGTCTCGCTCTACAACGCTTGCTTTAATCTCCACGCAGCGAGCGATTACGTGCGAAATTTCATCGGCGCTTTTTAGATCGTGCGTCTCGAAAAATTTAAATAGTTCGACATCAAAGCATACCGCCATCTTTACGGCCTCTGCGACGCCTGCGGCAAACTCTCGCGCAGGAAGCGTCGATAAAAATTTGCTCTCGCAATAAACTGCGCGCGGCTGATAAAACGAGCCGATTAAATTTTTGCCGAAACGATTATTTACGCCTGTTTTACCGCCGACGCTCGCATCTACTTGCGCTAGCAAGGTCGTAGGTATATTGATAAAATCGATGCCGCGCTCATAAATACTCGCGCAAAAGCCCGTTATATCGCTAATGACACCACCGCCAAGAGCGATGAGCGTGCTTTTGCGATCAAGCTTGGAGCTGAAAAGCTGCTCTAAGATTTGCTCCACGCTCGCGGTATTTTTATACTCCTCGCCGTCTGGGATCGTGATGATAAATTTTTGCTCGCAATCTAGCCGCTGCAGTAAGAAATCAAGCCACAGCCCCGCTACTTTGGGATTTGTCACGATAGCGACCTTGCCGCTAATTTTTAAACTATGCAATTCGTCGATAAAAACGCTATATTTTTTGCCTAAATTAAGATCGATTTTCATACGCTAGCCTTTGATTTTTGGGTAATTGTAACATAAATTTCGATTACTTTTCATACCCGTAATCGCTCGGAACGAAAATTTGATGATTTTTGCCTAGCTTGAAATACATCTGATCCAAATCCTGATTAAAAATCGACGTGAGCTTGCGCGCCAAAATTCTATCATTAAATGGTACGAACTGCAACAGATCTCGCTCGCTACCTAGCGCTAAAATAGGATTTTGTCGCTCGCAAGGAATCACGAATAAACTCTGCTTAAAAAGCTTCGATAAGCTCACGTAGCTTTGCGCAAACTCGCCCTTTTCGCTCTCGCCGAAAAGATACAAATACACGTCTAGCCCTAGCTGCGAACTGATGTCAAAGACGATACTTGATTCCTCGCGAAGCCGCTCGCCGGCACTTAGCACGACACTTTTACGCACATCTTTTAGCTCGCCCTCTCCAAGGCTTAACACGGGGATTTCAAGCGCTTTAAGTGCTGCTTTTTTCGCCTCAAAAACTCCGCTTGAGCAAACTACCAAGCCTGCTTTATTTTCGCTCACATCGCGCTTTAAATTTAGCTCGCCCGAGTAATCGATGAGAATTTCAAATTTATCCCGCTCACACAGCGCTTTAAGCTCGCTAAAAGCGTCGTTTAGCAAAGGATTTAAAATTCGCAGATAAATTTTATGATTTCTAATATGCAAATCCAAAAACTCAAGCGCCCTAACCGTCCTAGCTATCTCGTCGCCGCTCATTTTTTTCATATCGATTAGCGCGAAAATATTTAGCCCAAACGGCGATGGAAATTGCCCGCTTTGCTTTTTTACTTCAGCAAACACCGCTCGCAGCGCACTAGGCTCGCCCACAACCAAGATCGTATCATTCGGATATATCCGCGAGCCGGGCGTCGTTACAATGTAATTGTTGTGGCGGTAAATCATGGGAATTTGATATTTAGCATTAGAAAGCGTGCTGATTTTTTTATACGCAAACGAGCTTCCTACAGGCACTTTTACTTCCATTATCTCTCCGCGTCCAAGCCCGATGTTATCAGCAAAAACGGGGCTATCGGGTAAAAAACCGATGAAGCGCGAGGAATTTAGCGCGAGGGTATTTACGATTTTTACGTGAGCTTCATTTTTATTTTCGCGCAAAAGTCCCCAAAAATCGGCCACATAAAGCTCTAAATCCGGAGCGAGCGTCTTTAAATTTTCAAGCGTTACTTTAGTGTCAAATTCATCCTCCATTATCACTATGCAGCGGTCAAATTCCTCTTCTGCTAGCACCACGCGCAACCGCTCAATGCTAGTAGGATCAAAAATCTCGACCGAAAAATTTGACTCGTTTTCAAGCTCTGTGGGCACGGCATCCGTATTTTTAGCTATGACGCGATATGATCTGATGACATCTTTGATTTTACAAACTTTGGATAAAAAATGGCGCGCAAACTTTCCGCTTGCGATGATTAAAACTTGTCTCATTGCTCTCCGTTTCGTGGTTTTGCAAAGATTATAACCAAAAACGGCTAAATTTTAAACCGCGCGCGGATAAATTTTGCGGGCAAGCCGAGGCGCGGCGACTTAAAAATTTAAAGATTAAAATTTTAAAATCAAGGTTTAAAATTCCAAATCCGAGGCTTGAATTTTAAAATGAATTAAAACTAAGCCTCGTTAAATTTAATCTCGCCGCTTAGAGCGATAAAATTTCATAAATTTAAAAGCGGCGCCATAACCATTCGCGCCGCTTAAGCAGAAATTTTAAACCCGCTAGATTTTAAAATTTTACTTCCGCAGAGAGCATGAAGCTTCTGCTCTCGCCCAGCGTTACGCCGTTTGCCGAGCCTAGCACGCTAGTGACGTTAAGTCCGCCCGCACCGTCGGCGCTCGCAGGATACATTCCCGCCCAGTATTTTTTGTTAAATACGTTATTTACGTTAAAGCGTAGCGTGGTCTTATCGCCTAAAAGATGCTCGCTCGTATATCTGATACCAAGATCGGTAACGAAAAAGCTAGGCGTGTGCTGGGTGTTTAGATCGTCTAGATACATCTTGCCGGTGTAGTGGAAATTCGTACTGATCGCAAGTTTATTGGTGCCGGGGATCACGTAATCAAGCATCAAATTTGCATTGATCTTAGGGATGCCGTTTGCGACCTTGCGGTTAGCGCCCTCGATGCTTACGTTATGCATCTTTGGATCAATATAGGTAAAGCCGCCCAGCACGCTTAAATTTTCGGTGATTCGTCCGCCGCTCATAAACTCAAATCCGCGGTTGCGCTGCTCGCCGTTTATGCCGTAGATCCCCGTAGAGCTATTTAGATACGCGATAGGTCTGCGGATATCGAAATACGCCACGCTAAAATCGATCATATCGGCTACGCGAATTTTAGCGCCGATCTCGTGTTGCTTGGATCGATACGGCGACGTAGAGGCAACCTCACCGTTATGTGGACCACTCTTATAAACATAGGTAGAGCCCTGTTGCAAGCTATCTGCGTAGGTGTAGTAGATACTAGCGTCCTCTACCGGATGGAAAATCAAGCTGCCCGCCCAGCTATAGCCCGAATCGCTATAGGCTTTGACAAGTCTTTGCTGGCGATTATTGTAGGATTCCTGCCTCATCCACGCCTTAGATGCGCTTAGCATCACGTCAAATTTATCGTTTATCGTGATATCATCTAGCACCGAGACGTTATACATATCCAAAACAGCGTAGTGATACAGCCCACTTCCACGCCTAGCACCGGTGTAGTTTAGAATTTTAGGATCGTAGATATTGCCGATGGTAGGTGAAGTGTAGTTGGTACTAGCAATTTTATATCTATCCTGCGTCCAGTGATAGCCGTTAGTCTGCACGCTGAAATCGTGCTGCACGCCACCAGTATCAAACTGCGTATTTGCCTTAAGATAGCCGCTTGGCAGATCGAATCTATATGCCGCCGTAGCACCGCCGCTATGTTGAGTATAATAATCGCCCGGCTTTGTATATTGCGGATGTGTGCTAGGCAAGATATAATTTACAACGCCATGAGTATCACGATCGGCGCGCTGAAACTGAAAGCCGCCCTCTAAATACCATTTATCGGTAGGCGTAAATTTAAATTTCGCGCTTGCGGTAGTGGTTTTTAGATGCATACCTCCAAAGCTCTGCCCAAGACCGCGTTTTGAAGAATCCACAGCCTTTGGAAGCTCCATGCCGTCTACGATCTTACCGTCTCGCACGCCGAGGGCAAACTGCCCCGCAAAGCCCTTGGTATTGTGCTCATAATAGCTAGCCGCGGTTTCAAACGTTAGATCGCCCGTCGGATAAAATTCCATCGTGACGCTGGCTAAGCGGCGCTGTAAATTTGAACCCTTTGGCTGTCTGTCGCCGTTTGATCCGTAAAATACCGTGCGGTAGCCGAATTTTTCAAATTTATCGGATAGATCAAGACCAAGTCCCAGATTGCTTCGCGACATATAATCGCTCCAAATTATATACTGATCTTTTACGGGGCGCTTGCGCGTGTAGCTGAAAATCCCGACCGGGTTTTGCGCGCCGTAGAGCGAGCCCGCGACGCCGTTTTGTACTTGAAAACTCTCAAACATCGCCATCGGAATCGCCGTCGTCGAAATCGTATAAAAGCCGTCCCAGAAGCTGTTGCCTACGACGCTGCCCTCAAAGCCGCGCGTCTGCGGGCGTCCGACCGTAGCGCCGCCGCGCATCTGAATCTGCGCGGACGGGAAGTATTTGACCGCCTCCTCGTAGCCGGTAACGCCTTGGTGGTTCATGATCTCCTTGCTGATCGTGTTGATCTGATACGGAAGATCAAGTGCGCGCTTGCCCGCGAGCAGGCCTTGTTGGACGTTTTTGCTCAAAAAGCCCTCGTCGATGCCGCTCTCGCTGATGTTATCACCGACGGAATTTACCTCGATTACGCCCATATTCTGCGATTTTTCAGGCGCAGAATTACTGCCGCTTTGCGCTGCAACTAAACTACCACAAAGCAGACACATACATGCCGCTAGTGAAATTTTAAATTTCATCGTTTTCCTTCGTTCCATTATTTTCCTTTCGTTATGGATATATTTAATATTATTTTTTAGCATATTAGAAAAATTTTCCTAAATTTAGACTAAATTCGAGATATAAATTTATATATTTGTAGTCGCATTTTTGCAGTTTAAAATTTCATAGACGATATACTGAGATACAAAAGAAAAATTGCGCAAATTTATATGAAATTCTAAATTTTTAATGTAAAATCGCCCGTATGAAAAAACTAATACCTGCGCTTATGCAAGCGCAAAACCGACTTAAAAATTTCTTCCGCCTCTACGATGCCGAGCTTATGCACCATGCATCAAGCCTTAGCTTTCACACGATTCTGGCGCTACTGCCGGTGCTGATGGTCTCGCTTAGCGTCTTTATGCAGCTGCCGAGCTTCAAAGGCTACTACGATAAGATTATGGGCTTTATTTTTTCAAACTTCCTGCCCGCAAATCAAGCGAGCATGGCGCACTATATCGAGGAATTTATGGCAAACGGGCTAAGCCTTGGCGTAACGGGCTTTTGCGCGGTGTTAGTTACGTCGGTGCTGTTTTTCGGAGATTTTGAAGCGATAATTGCGCGCATTTCGCATTCGCCCGAGCGAAGCTTTTTTAAGAGCCTAAGCACCTACTGGACGCTGATGACGCTCGCTCCTGTGGGGCTTGGAGCGTCGTTTTATATCAGCGGCGAGCTTCAGGAGCTACTAAATAAAACCGAGCTTACGAGCTGGATAAATTTGCTTAAAATTCTACCCTACTTAATCGTTTGGGGGATTTTTGCGATCACTTATGCTACGGCGATCAACCGCGAGATCCGCGCAAAAGCAGTGCTTGCCTCATCGCTCGTAGCATCGATTTTATGGTGGCTTTCAAGACTGGTTTTCGCGCAATATGTCTTTTATAACAAAACCTATCTTAGCATATATGGCTCGTTTTCGGTCGCGCTATTTTTCTTTCTGTGGATCTACATAAGCTGGATTTTCTACCTATACGGCGTGAAATTCTGCGTATTTTTGGACGCTAAATTTAAAAGAGGTGGCGAGCGCCAAAGCGCTTGAAATTTTTGAATTTCATAACGAATTTTACGAAAAATTATAGTAAGAATTGATGATAATCGCATATAAATTGGCAGTTTAACGATAAGTTCTCGTCAGTAAAAGGATTAAATTTGAAATTTCGTCTTTGTTCGGTCTGTATACGAGCGATCTACTTTAAATTATAGAATTCCTTAAGGAGGAGAGAATGGCGTTTATTGCGGAGTATATTTCTAAAGAGGACTTGGAGAAATATGATATTATATACGCTGTTAATAAAATTAGAACAAAATATAGAAAACCTTTATTGAGCAATCAAGATATTAGATGGTTAAATTGGGTAGTAGATAAACAAAAACAGACCTATCTTATCTTTATCGGTAGCCCTCAACTGCCGGATCCACGGGATGGCTATACGGGCGAGGATATTTGGTTGTTTCACTATAAAGGTAAAAATATCGAGCTTGATATAAGGCGAATTTATGATGAGACAACGAGTAAATATTTCACGGAAAATCCATTTAAGGTCAAATATAAATTCCAAAGCGTAAATTCTGATGTTGAGGATATTTCGATAGACGAGCTTTATAAAATTTTAAATGAAGCCTTGTCTGAGTATGGTAGCGGCGGTATTGAAAATAGGGAATATGTTCCAAAAGAACATGAAGTCGTAACTTTTCTGCACGATTAAAATTCAAACAGACGATGAGCTGCGCCAAAATACCTCTGATATTTCACTATCAAATTTAAATTTTCTACTGCGCTATAAAACGCCCCACTCTTTTTTATATTCGTTTATTATCTCATCGGGCGTTTTTTCTCCCTTATCGACCTTGATAAGATCGATTATATCTTGCTCGTTTGCAAACATATCCTCTATCGCGTGGTTGCAGATGATAGATCTGTTTTGCTCGTATTGTTCTGCGCTCAGCTCGTCTTTATATTTTTCAAGTATAGCCAAACTCTTTTCTAAACTATAAACTTCCGGATATTTTTACATGCCTTATCCCCTAGCAATATAAAATTTTATCAGCCGCGGCGTCCTATTAAAAAACAAAGCTCAAGCAGGCAGGCGCACTTTTTGCTACGAATAGCTTGCAAGTAGCCCGCACTTAGCCGCAGCTAAAGCAGATAACTATTAGATGACGGGAAATTTTACTGCAAGTAGCTCACAAATAAATTTGACAAAACCCTTATCAAGCAAAAAAAACGAAGGTAAAAGCCGTCAAATAAAACTGCTACTCCCTTACGATGAAAGCTCCAGTAAACTTGCCATTATGCGCGAAATCTCTCGCTTCGTCCTCACTCTTAAATCCACTTAAAAAGACACGATAAATCGGCGCGCCATCTATGCTAAATTCTTTGATGATCGCAGGATATCCCGCCGTGCCATGGTAATCGCGCTGATAAATTTGTGCGCCGCTTCTATTTCTAAACGCGCCGATTTGCACCATAAAATTTCCGCCGACGATGGTCGCTTTCGGCGAGCCTTTGGCGATGGTATGTCCGTAAAAGCCTACCACTTCGAGCTTTACCGGCGCCGTACCTTTGGCAAATACGCCTACTAAATTGGCAGCTGTTTTACTAAGATCGATGATGCGTCCGTCCACGAATGGACCGCGGTCGTTGATGCGCACGGTTGCAGTAGCGCCGGTATCGCGATTCGTGACCTTTACCATCGTATTCATCGGATAAGTTTTGTGCGCGGCGGTCATGCCGTTCATATCGTAAATTTCGCCGTTTGAGGTGTATTTACCATGAAAATTCGGCCCATACCAGCTAGCGATGCCGATCTGGGTATCGCCGACGCTTACCTGCTCTGGATAGTAGGTTTTGCCGTTGATTTTATAAGGGCGCATGGTGGCAGGAGAGTTTTTGCCGATCTTGCCCGCACCACCCGTAGACGATCTAGACGACGGTGTGGTGCGAAACGAGCAACCGGCAAGAATCAGCGCAAAAAGCGCACTAAAAAGAGCGATTTTCTGGTACGACACCTGCGATCCGATCTTATTTGTTGAATTTTATATTATTTAGCGCTATTTCGTTTTTGTCTTTGAGGCTAAGCTCGTTTGCCAAACCTGCTAACACACGTCCTGGCTTGCGCTGTTTCAGACGTGGCTCATACGCTTGAAACGCGCCTTGATTTACGACAAATTCTGCATATTTGCTTTGTGGGATATAAAAGAAGTACTTGCCATTAAGCGGTGAAATTCCGTTTTTAATATGCGCGTTGTAATCCTGCATCTGCGACGGCGAAATTCCGATCTGTTTTGCAACCGCGCTTAGCTTTGTGCCCGGAGCTACTGCGATACGCTTTAGCCCCCATGGCTCACTTTCAAAAAGCAGGATTTTACGCATATTTTCATTTTGAGCGATGTAAGCGTATTTGATAATGCGCTTAATAAAATTCTTAGTCTCATTAGGAAGTGCGGGACTTTTTAGCAAGCGATCCAGATCATCGCTGCCAGTAGCTGCAATCGCATTTTTAAGCTTTTGATCGCCACAATTATACGCCATTAGTGCTAAATACCACTTGCCAAAATTTTGCTTCAGATGCAAAATATACGAAAACGCAGCATCCGTAGAGGCTGCGGGATCGCGACGCTCATCTACTGCACTATCTACTCTAAGACCGAAATTTTTCGCGGTCGCCGGCATCAGCTGCCACATACCACCTGCGCTAGCGCCTGATGTGACCGTATTTTTAAGATGAGATTCTACCATTGCCAAATACAATAAGAATTCCGGAGCTTCGATGTTATCGACCTCGGATTTGACTAAGTAGGCATTGTGCGACTGTGAAGTCACGATATGCTTAAACTGCTTGCGATCGCTTGCATTGATCGCACGGAATATGCCCGTGACTACGTTTTTGCTCGATTCGTTATTTTCGATGCCGAATTGATTTAAAATGTAGTCGTGATTTGCGCGCATCAGACCGGGTTGGCTCGCAAATGCTTCGCCCATTAAAAGCAGGGCTAGCAGTATAAATTTTATGGCTTTCATATCTCTCCTTTGATTTTATCGCCAAAAAGCCTACAGGCGTTTTGAGTCGTTATTGCTTCAACCTCTTCTACGCTTAGGCTTAAAATTTCCGCGACTTTTTCTACCACGAGTCTCGTAAATGCAGGCTCGTTGCGCTCGCCGCGATGCGGATGCGGGGTTAGATAGGGTGCATCCGTCTCGATTAAGAGGCGCTCTCGCGGAATTTGCGGTAAGATCTCAGCTAAGTTTTTTGCATTTTTGAATGTCAAAACTCCGCCGATACCGAAGTAAAATCCGTATTCGCTAAGACCTAGCAAAAGCTTGCTGGCATTGAAGCAGTGTAAAACACCGCCGCATAAATCGCCGGCGCGATCTTTTAGAATTCCAAAGCTATCTTCGTTTGCTTCTCGGATATGGACTATAAGTGGTTTTTGAAGTTGTGTTGCTAGATCGATTTGTGAGATGAAGGCGTCTTTTTGGCGGGAGATTTCTAAGGCTTTGGCTTCCTTGCTCTCTTGATGCTTAAGTCTGAAGTAATCAAGCCCGCATTCACCAACGCCTACGCATTTGGGATCGTCAGCATACCGCTTCAGCACCTCCATATCGAAAGAATCTATCTCGTATGGATGTACCCCTACGGCAAAATACACATTATCCCGTGCATGCGAAATTTTACATGCCTTATCTAGGTCTGCTACATCGGCACCGGGAATGATGATGCTGCGCACGCCTGCAATCGTGGCGCGCTCAATCACCGCGTCTAAATCGGTATCGAAACTAGCATCGTCTAAATGGCAATGTGTATCTATAATCATAAAACTCACTTGATAAAATTTTTCGAAGTGGATTTTACGTCGTTTTGCAAAATCACACTTAAATTTAAATTAAACGCGGTATTGTAGCGAAAAATTTCAGAATTAAGCTTAAGCTTAAAATTCCTTCAGCTTTGCCTTAGTTTTTTAGCGAATTCCAGGGCTTCTGCAGTAATCGTCTCGCCACTTATCATACGAGCTAACTCTGTTATTTTCTCATTTTCGCTTAATAATCTTACGCTAGATTTGCCGTTCGTTTTACTTACTAAAAAGTGTGACGCAGCCTTTGAGCTAAGCTGCGGCTGGTGCGAGATCGCAAAAATTTGATAAAATTTTGAAATTTTTACCAGCACATTTGCGATACTCATCGCCTCTTTTCCACTTAAATTTGAATCAATCTCGTCTAAGATTAAAATTCCCTCGCCGTTATTTGTAAGCTCCAAGCTTGCCGCGATGAAAGCAAGGCGTAAGCGGTTCGTTTCGCCTGAGCTTAAATTTTTAAATTCCGTCTTGCACAAGCTGACGCAAATTTCGTCTGTGCCGCACTCACTAAGAACCGCGGGCTTAAAACTAAGCTCCACTCCATCCATATAAAGCTGTTTTAGATAGGAATTTATAAGATCCTCGAGCCGTTTTTTAGCGCCCTTGCGAGCCTCGCTAATTTTTTCGACAAGGGTAGCGGTGCTTTCGCTAAGGCGTTTAAATTCCGTTTGCAACTTGGTTTTTTCAAAGCTTAACTGCTCGTAATGCTCAAGTTCTTTCTTGCGCGCTTCAAGCGTAGCTAGCGCCTCCTCTACGCTTCCGTAGCGCCTATTTAGCGCGCTAAGAGCTTCGATACGATCTAAAATTTTCTCTATGTCGATGTTTTCGAGCTCATCTAAATTTAAACTTTCCTGCTTTAGCCGCAGTTCGTTCATCGCATCCTCAAAAAACGCACTATCCAGTCCGCTAAGACTTAGCGCTTCGATGACGCTGCGTTCCAGCTCAAAAACGCCCTGCGCCCTAGCCCAAAGTTCCTCGATCTTATCTTTTTTACTAAGCTTTTTTTTGATCTGCAAAAGCTCCTCGTATTCGCCGATCTTAGGCGATACGCGCTCGATTTTTTCAATCTCGAAGCGAGCGAATTCCTTTAACTCCTCAATCTTGCGCTCTTGATCTAAAATTTCATCCAGCTGCTTTTTTGTGCGGCTAAATTCCACAAAAGCGCTTTGAAGCTCCGATAGGCTTTGCGTGTGTGCCGTATCTTTTTTCGCGGCGATAAAATCAAGTAATTTTAGCAAGCTGTCGCTACTCATTTCGCCGGCATTTTTCGCGCCTAAAAATTTCACGTATTCGCCGGCGATCGTGCTTAGATTTTTTTTCGAGACCGATTGGGAATTTATAAAGTATCGCAAGCTACGCTCTTTTAGAACGCGAAAAATATTTGGCGTATCGTTTATCAAGCCGAAATTTTCCATATCAAATTTATGCTCTACGTCCGCTTCTATGAGCTCTGCCTCGCATTCTTTAAGCCCGAACACCGCTAAAATAGCGCCTATTAATACCGATTTACCCGCGCCGCTGATGCCTGTAAATACGCTAAGTCCCGGGCCAAAACTAAGCTCGCTCTCATAAAAACCTAGATTATTTTTAATATAAATTCTTTCTAGCATCCGCCGTGCCCCCATCTGAGTTTGACTTTTAAAACGTCGAAATAATCGTAGCTTCTGCGTTTTATTAAATTTGCCTTGGCGTGTGAAATTTTAACGCTTACGCTGTGAAATTCCGCCATATCAAAAACGTCTTGTCCGTCGATGACGACGCTAACTTCGGAGCTTCCGGCGTTTTTGAAACTTGCGAGATACTCTTTTGGCAGGACCAAAGGCCGCTGCGTCAGGCTATGCGAGCAGATCGGCGTAACGCAAAACACGTCGCACAGCGGATAGACGATCGGGCCGTTCGCGCTCATATTATACGCGGTCGAGCCCACGGCGGAGCTTACGATCACGCCGTCGCCGTAGTAGGTGTTGAAATATTTTCTATTTAAAAACGCATCGATCTTCGCCATCGAGGAGATATGGCTGCGGGTGATTACGACGTCGTTAAATGCGGTCTTGCGGACGATTTTACCGCCGCCGTTTTCCAGTATCACTTCGAGTAAAAACGGGCGCTCGATCTCGTATTCGCCGCGCAAAAATTCCTTTAAAAATTTTGCGAATTCGCTAGGTTGTACGTCCGTTAAAAAGCCCAGAGTGCCCGCGTTAATACCCAAAATAAAGGCGTTTTTGTCGCTTAGTAGCCTCGCAAGCCCGATAAGCGTGCCGTCGCCGCCGAGGCTGATTAAAAAATTGGTCTTTTTTAAAATTTCTGCAAGCGTATGCGGCTTAAGGCCGAAAAATTCCGCTCCATCTTCTTCAAGCAAAAGCTCAATACCTTGCGCTTTTAAAATTTCGCAAATTTGCTCCACGACGGGGCGAATCTCTTCTGATTTTTTGGCTATTAGCCCCGCGAATTTAAGGTTTTTATGAATTTTGTTTTCCATAGTTTTATTTTATAAAAAATTAGCTTTGTAAAAGCAAAATTTAACTATACTTGTGTTTTACAAATAATTTTAAAGGAGTAAATTTGCGAAGTCATTATTGCGCCGATTTGAGTAAAAACGATATCGGCAAAAGTGTAACCGTGTGCGGCTGGGTAAATTCTTACCGCGACCACGGCGGCGTGATTTTTATAGATTTGCGCGACCGAAGCGGGCTGTTACAGCTAGTCTGTGATCCCAAAGATAGCCACTCGGCATACGAGGTAGCAAATACCGTGCGAAACGAATTCGTCCTAAAAGCTGTCGGCAAGATCCGCGCTCGCGGCGAAGGGCTGGAAAATCCAAATTTAAAAACCGGCGACATCGAAGTCGTAGTAGAAAGCTTAGAGATCGAAAATCCAAGCAAACCGCTTCCTTTCGTAATCGGCGATAAAAGCGTCAATGAAGAAACGAAGCTGAAATATCGCTTTTTGGATCTGCGCGCCGAGGGCAGCTTCGATAAATTTAAGATGCGCTCCAAGGCTGCGATCGCTGCGCGAAATGCTCTTGATAGGCTAGGCTTCGTCGAGGTCGAAACGCCGATCTTAACGCGCGCGACACCCGAGGGCGCTAGGGATTATCTGGTGCCTAGCCGCGTCTATCCGGGCAGCTTCTACGCGCTTCCGCAAAGTCCGCAGCTCTTCAAGCAGCTTTTGATGTGCTCGGGCTTTGATAAATACTTCCAGATCGCGCGCTGCTTCCGCGATGAGGACCTACGCGCCGACCGCCAGCCGGAATTTACGCAGATCGATATCGAGATGAGCTTCAATACCCAATACGACGTAATGCGCGTAGCCGAGGAGGTTTTAAAGGATATTTTCAAATCCTGCGGTCGCGAGATCGTCACACCTTTTAGACATATGGAGTATAAGGACGCGATGGAGCTTTACGGCAGCGATAAACCCGATCTGCGCTACGATATGCCTTTTATCGACGTAGCCGATATTTTTGAAAAATCGAGCAACGAAATTTTTTCAAATTTAGCCAAAGACCGCAAAGCCAACCGCGTAAAAGCGCTCAAAGTCGAGGGCGGCGATCTGAAATTTAGCAAGCGCCAGATGCAAGGCTTTGAAGAATACGTGAAAAAATTCGGCGCGCAGGGGCTTGCGTTCATTCAAGTAAAAGAAGACGGTCTAAAGGGACCGCTGGTAAAATTCTTTGAAAAAAGCGAGCTGGACGAGCTTATCAAGCGCTGCGAGCTAAAGGTCGGCGACGTCGTATTTTTCGGCGCGGGCAAAAAGAAAATCGTGCTTGATTATATGGGCAGATTTAGAATTTTCCTCGCAAACGAGCTTGGTCTCATAGATCCGAATAGGCTTGAGTTTTTGTGGGTCGTAAATTTCCCTATGTTTGAGCAAAACGACGACGGCAGCTACTCCGCGATGCACCATCCTTTTACGATGCCGAACAATCCCGACGAGCCTGATTTAGAGGACATTACCTCGATTGCCTACGACGTCGTGCTAAACGGCATCGAGCTTGGCGGCGGCAGTATCAGGATCCATAAAGCTGACATACAAGAAAAGGTCTTTAGGCTGCTTAAAATCGAGCCTGCGGAGCAGAGAGAGAAATTCGGCTTCCTGCTCGATGCGCTAAGCTTCGGCGCGCCTCCGCACGGAGGTATCGCAATCGGCTTTGATAGGCTGATGATGCTCGTTACCGGCTCAAGTAGTATCCGCGAGGTCATCGCGTTTCCTAAAACCCAGCGCGCGCAGTGTCCGCTTACCAAAGCCCCTAGCGTCGTTACAGACGAGCAGCTTCGCGAGCTAGGTCTTAGGCTTCATAAGAAGGAGCAAAAATGAAAAGCCTTTTTCTAATCATTGGCGCTCCTGGCAGCGGCAAAACGACCGATGCGAGCATGATCGCTCGTATGAATCAAAGCATCGAGCACTACTCTACGGGCGATCTGCTTCGCGCCGAGGTAGCAAGCGGCAGCGCTCTGGGCAGGCAGATAGATGGCTTCATCTCTAAAGGCAATCTCGTGCCGCTTGATATCGTCGTAAATGCTATCGTTAGCGCGATTAAAAGCTCGCCTAAAGACTTCATCATCATCGATGGCTATCCAAGAAGCGTAGAGCAGATGAATAAACTAGACGAGGTGCTGCGAGGCGACGATGATGTAAATCTTAGCGCGGTAATCGAAGTATGCGTTAGCGAGGAGGTCGCCAAGGAGCGTGTTTTAGGACGCGCTCGCGGAGCGGACGATAACGAGGAGGTCTTTAAAAACCGCATGGCGGTATTTTCAGAGCCGATCGAGGATATCCGTAAATTTTACGGCGACGCAGGCGTATTTTACAGCGTAAACGGCGAGCGCACGGTCGAAGAGATCGTAGCGGACATAAACGCGATAATCGCCGCGCAGATCGAAAAACTGGGCTAGCGCGCTTGGGGCGGCGGCTTAAATTTTTAAGTGCCTTTGGCTTCTTTTTCATACCGCAAGCGGCGCAGATCGCGCTTAAATTTTAATACGCCTCCGAAGCGAGCGCGTCTTTAAATTTATAGCTTGCAGTTGCGCGAGATAGCTAAAGTTCAAACGTAAATTTAAGCAGCTCGCTGTGTAAATTTAAATGCACGCGTCAAGTGCGAGCGGATTTTAAATTTAATGAAATTTTGGATCTGTTTGCGGGCGTAGAGATTAAAATTTTAAGGATAGATATGGTTAGAAAATTTTTAATTAGTATGGCTTTATGTGCGGCCGCATTCGCTGCGGGTGGGTTCGTCCCAAGCGGCGCGACTGCGCAAACTCAGCCGTCAAGCGTCAAAGAAGCGCTTAAATTAAGAGATGATTCTTTTGTCGTAATCGACGGCAAGATAAAATCTCAACTCAAACACGAGCATTATAGATTTGTGGATCAAAACGGCGATAGCATCGAGGTTGAGATTGATGATGACGTTTGGCGCGGCGTGAGCGTGGATGAAAATACGCTCGTGCGAATTAGCGGCGAGATCGACAAAGATTTTACAAAAACGACGATAGACGTGAAAAATATCAAAATTTTAAATTCTAAATAAAGGAAAACTATGGATCTTTCAAAGATAAAAGTGGGCTCAAACCCCGATAAAATCAACGCAGTGATCGAGATCCCTTACGGCTCGAACATCAAATACGAGATCGACAAAGCAAGCGGCGCGCTCTGCGTAGATCGCGTGCTATACGGCGCGATGTTTTATCCCGCAAATTACGGCTTCGTGCCCAATACCTTGGCCGACGACGGCGATCCTGCGGATGTTTTAGTGCTAAACGAATACCCGCTTGCCGCAGGCAGCGTGATCCCGTGCCGCCTAATCGGCGTTTTGATGATGGAGGACGAAAGCGGCATGGACGAGAAGCTGCTTGCTGTGCCGGTTAGCAAGATCGATCCGCGATATGAGGGCATTAAATCGATCGCCGATCTGCCTAAAGCGACGCTGGATAAGATCAAAAATTTCTTCGAAACCTACAAGCTTTTAGAGCCGAATAAATGGGTCAAAGTGAAGGACTTCGCAAGCGCCGCGGAAGCGGAGAAAATCCTAGACAAAGCGATCAAGGCTTATAAATAAGCCATTTTTGCGCGCTCGGCGCTAAAATTTAATCAAATTTTGACCGATCAGTTCGGTCAAAATTTATCTTTAAATTTTAATTCTACAAATTCTCAAATTTTAAAATATTTTAAATTCCACGCAAATTTTACCTAAAGCTTGTGCTTGGTTTTTTCGCTTGTTTTTCGGCGATTAAGCTAAGCAGCCTTGGGTTGTTAAATAAAGATTTTTTAAAACTACATTGCGTGAAACGGCGCGACGAGGATCGAAACTCTACAAGCTAACGGTAGAGAAATTCCGTGAGCCAAAAGCCCCCATAGAGACCGCAGTTAAAATTTCAAAATTCACTATCTTTATTTTGAAAGAGATCGCAAACATCATTGCAAAATTATAAAGCTGACGTCATCGCGGACGGAGGCCTTTGAGCTGCCGCGCTACGTAAAATTTGAAATTTATATGCTACATAAAATTTGAAAATTTAAATGACACCAAATAATTTACTATCGCCATCCTTTTTAAATTTGGTAATAAATCTATAAATTTTGATTCCAAAGGCTTTTGTTTTAATAAGATGTCAAACACTTGATTAAATTTTAAAACTGAAACTCCCATGTCAGTTTATAGTTCCTACCCGGCGAGTAAAAGCGATTGATGCCAAGTCCTGTTTCTTGATCTATCAGATTGCTCGTTCCGAAAGGTCTTATCGATCTCGCGCTTTCCCAAGTGATATATTTGCGGTCGGTTATATTATAAACGCCCGCTCTAAGCGTCAGATATTTGATCGGCTTGGCGTAGGTTACGAAATCGATCGTCGTATATCCGCCGCTTCTCCATTCCGCTTCGCTATTGCTTACGGGTTTGCCGTTTACGATCTTGCCGCTTAGCGCTTGCTCGTACCAATACATATTGTAGGTATCTCTCGCCTTTTTCGCAGCTACCGCGGTTACGAACAGATCCGCGCCGTATTTATCGCCCGGGCTTTGATAGCCTACGCTATAAACCGCTGTTCGCGGCTGGATCGCATTCATCGGCGTATCGGTTTTGCCGTGACCTATATCCATTCTGCCTTTTTGAATGCTTAGCTTATATCCTATATGAAAGCCCTGTAGAGGCTGCCAAATTTGATCCAAAGCCAGTCTCGAATCTATCTCTATTCCTCTTACTCTTGCTTTGGGACGATTTACGTTTTGATACACGGAGGTAGGCAGCCTGCTTCCGCCGTTTCCGTAAGGAAGCTGGAATTCCCCCTTATATTGTAAATCTATAAAATTTCTATAATCCGTTTGGAATAAATTCAATGTAACGAAGCTTGGCGAATTATGAAGCGTAAAGGCAATCTCTTTAGTCTTTGCCGTTTCTTTTTTCAAATCCAAATTCGGATATATCGAAAAATCGGGGTGCTGAAATGTAAAGTAAATTTCATCCGAGGTAGGAGCCCTAAATCCGTTTGCGTATTTAAGCTGAATTCTAAAAAAATCGAGCGGATCGATATTCGTAGATAAAGAATATGAGCTTGCCGAATATTTTCTTTTTTGCGAAGCCAAATACATGGCGTTGGCTTCGGCATTGGCGTCTCTATGAGCTTTTATCTCGTCGTTAGACGGAGTGCCCGGAAGCGGCGTGTATGGAACGAACATCCCGATAAACAGATCAGTCGGAATTTTAGGCGTAACGCCCGGGGTATATGAGGGATTATGTTTAATCCTATCGTATCTGTAATTGAGATCGAAGCCTAAAATGTCGTTTATTTGAAAATCATCTCCCACATAAAGCGCTCCCGTTTTGGTCTCGACCGGAATAAGAAAGCTAAAAGGATCGTCTTCGTGACCGCAAAGCGATACATAGTCGTTTCCGTTGTATAATTTACATTTATCGGCATACCAAGTGCCTAGTATAGGAAAAGACGGATTGGTATTTGATATGCCGAAAAAGGTATTCGCCCACCATTGTTTATTAATGGGACCGTATCCTTGCCTATTTACCATTCGCTTATCGCTTTTGCTATAAAGACCGCCGTAGCTTAGGGTGTGCTCGGTGCTTTTTATATTAAAATCCTTGGTAAGATCGAGATTGAATTGCTTCGTGTCGGTGATTAGATCCCTATCTTTCCAGTTATTATCCACAAATCCGTGTTGAGTAGGCAGTAAAAGATAATCGCCGTTGCTGTCTTTCGGGTTTATTACCGCATAATTTCCTTTGCCGTTAGGCGTAGGGGTAGGGGTAAGATCGTAGTGCTGATAACTCCACGTATTCATATCGAATAGATCGATACCTTTGGAGCAGTCGTAGTTATCGCAATTGACTAAGACATCCGAGACGCCGCCCCTCATAGTGTTTTCTTGCCCGTCGTAAATATCGGTATCCAGCTCCTCTCCGCGGCTATCCGTTACTATCGGCATAAATCCCCATTTTAGTCCTTGCTTCAGCTCGCCTCCGTATTTATCCACTAACTTTCCGTTTTCTAAATGAAGCCCCGCGGGATTTGAAATCCCCGCGCAGTTATCGCCTTCGCAATACTCATCCGTTCTCGCTTTTAGCTTAATGTGTTGCTTGTTATAGCTAAATTTTAAGCTATCCCATAAAGGCGTTTCATCGAAATTCTCGTAAGTGAACGAATAGTTTTTTCTTTCGCTTCTATCGTTGGTATGTCGTATGTCATTAGTTAGAGCACCCCAAGGAGTTTGCGTATTATAAAGAGCAAATTGATTCGACCAGTCTATTCCCTCTGATTTTATATTAGACTTATCGTATCCTATGCTAAATCTATCGGTATCGGTAGGCTGAAAGCCAAATTTTACCAATGTGCTTTTTTTGTAAATTCTATAAGGATCAGGCTTTTCTCTAACTTTTCTTATAACAGTAGGATCATATTTTTTATATCCCCAGTTTTTTAGTTCATGTCCTTCTCTATCGGTGTGAATAGCCAAAAGATCAAACCACTTAAACCTAACTGCAGCTGCGTGGCTTTGCCAGTTTTGTCTATCCGCACTTTGATACCCGCGCTTAAATCCGTAATACCAATCCTTCTCCGTTAGATAATCTCTCGCATCCTTTGTCTCAAACGCCACAGAACCACCTAACGCGCCCGAGCCTCTTTTTACCGAATCTGCACCTTTAGTGATATCTACCTGTCTTACGTTTTCAACCTCAACGCCGTTTCTAGTGTTATTAAAGTTTCCATATCCTTCAAATAGATCTTTAAAACCTTGCGAGCTTAACGTTTCTGCCTGGCGAAGCCCATCAATACTTATATCTACACGATTTTCATCTACTCCACGGATCGAGTAGCCACTAGTACCGAATCTTCCGCTTTCGACAACTGAAACGCCGGTTTCGTGACGAACCATATCTCTACTATCGCTAACTTGCTCTTTGGCGAGTTGCTTGGCGCTCTTTTTCGTTTCGCCGACTTTTTTGGTAAGCGGGTCGCTCTCTACGTTTCCCGTAACATTGATCTGCCCTAAATTTTGGGAGTTACCTTCGCTATCATCCTGTGCAGTTAAAGTGGCCGCGCATAAACAAAGCGCTCCCGCCGCTGCAATGGAAAACCTAAATAAGCTCATTTTGATCCTTTTATAATACTATTTCTCATAGGCGTTATTAAAAAGAGCAGTATATTAGTGAAAAATTCTTTAAATTTAAATTAAAAAGAATTTTATTTATCATTTATAGTTATAGAACTTAATTAAATTTAAAGAATTCCCAGGCTTACGCCTTTATCTCTTAAATTTACATTTTTTAAAATTACAAATTTTTACTTTAAATTTAAAAGTATTTTTATTAAATACATGCGATGAGACAGTGAGTAAATTTTAAAATTTTAACTTCAGAAATTTTAAAATTTTATTGTATTTCGTAGTTATTTTTGTCGCATCCATTGCACGGCACGGCTAAATTTTATCTCGCAAATGCGCGTATCGCCTAGAGATACAGTATGGATCAAAAAAAATAAAAGTGTGAAAAGAGGCGCGTATGTGCATCCTGCCGCAGTTCGCAAGCGATGTATTATTGCCGCTAAGTAAATGCAGGCCGAGTTTTTAGGCGGGTAGGGTTGAAACAGATGGCGTTTCGGCGTAATTTTACAGTGCTAGAGATTTATGAGCATGTAAATTTTGAGGTCTGCGAAAGTGCAGAAAAATGTCGCGAAATGCTTGCAGTGCTAGCAACGATATAAGACGCGGCGCTATGCTAATCCGCGATCTGTGGGGGACATGGTTTCAAACGCATAAAATCTTAGCGATACCGTAATGCTAGGCTACAAATGCACGGAATTTTAGTGCATACGGGAGCCCTGTTGCCTGGCTCGGTAAATTTGCACGGCAAAGATTGCGATCTGGGCAGCCATTGCACGCCGCATAGCAGATGACGTAACGAGCGGAATTTTATCTACGCATATAGTATTTCAAGCATCATGGTGGACTAGTATTTCTATATGCGTTTATTTAAAGTATTACAATGCTTTTAAAAAATTTAATGAAATTTTCTATAAGTTATGGCTTGCCGATAAGACTTCCTATCTTCTCGTAAATTTGTTTTAAACGGTCTATCGGCATATTTTCTATTATCTTTTCCGATATTGATACGCTAGGTATTTCGCCGTTATTTTTATTTAATGTATTGCTTGGATTAAATTCTGCGCTTTCGAGCATAATTTTTTGAAGCTTATACTTAATTTCGTCATTTTCTTGATTTTCTATTTCATGTTTATAGGCTATATATGTCGTATTTAATGCCTCTTTGTGGGCATATTCATTGGCTAACCTTTTGTATTCACTAATTTGTTTAGTTGAATAATAGCTGAAAAAGCCACTAAATATCCAAAGCGGCAAGGCCCTTAAAAAACTTATGTAAGAAAAATTTTCATTAAAGCTTAAATAAAAGTAACCGCCAAAAAGCAAGATAAAAATTATAGTTGAACCTACAAAAGTACAATTCCAAAATGTTATACTTCTTTTTATCTTATTTTTCTCATCTTGGTAAGCTTTTGCTAGACCAATACTCGCGGCACTTGGCATTAAATCCTCTATTAGCCCTTTCTTTTCTTTATATAATTCAGAAAATTTTTGCTCGTATGCTTTTGATAGGTCTTGTAAATTTTGTTCCAAGTCCTTTAAGTGTTCTTTTAATGGCTTTTTGTTGTCTAACCCATTAAAAATTTCATCGTAATATTCATTTAATTCGTCAAGCTGCTCTTGACTATCTTCTATTTGATTGCAAGCTTCTTCCAGCTTTGTTATTAAGCCTTTTGATAGGTTATCTCCCGTTTCGGTACCATAGAATCTTCTATAATCTACTCCCAGTTTATTGGCCAATTCTTTCGCATTTTGGATTTCTTTCAAAGCAGAGCTTGAGTTTCTTTTTCCCTCTCCATTTTCTATATCAAAAATTTTATAATAAACTTCATTTATATGTTTTTGGCTTAATTCTATATCCTTTCTTATTTCATATATTGAATCAGAGTTTTCGTCACCATTATAGATTTGAGTTATTTGATCACAGTTTTGCAAAGCCGTTTCCAAACTATTGTCTTCTAATTTTTGTAAAAATTTATCCAATATATTTACTGATTTTTCATCTTTTATGGCTTTTATGAATTTATGAAAAAGAGCCTTTGGTTCTTCCTGAGATTCCGACATTCCATTCCTCTCCTAAATTTTTTGTTAGGTCGTATTTTAAATCATAAATACTAAAAATTAGCTTGTCCGTTTCATTGCAAGAATATCTTATTGTATCCTAAGCTAAGGGCACACATTAGTTGCTTCCCATATTTGATTATACTGTGTAAATTTACACAGACACTCTCGAAAATTTTATACAAAATTCACGCATGACTCGTGTAGAATTTCATAGAATTTGCGCGCCTAGCTCTCTTTTAGTAGCTTGGTTAGCGCCGTGCCGCTTTCGTCGTGTTTGCGGATATTTTTATAAATTTTATTGAAATAAATTTCTAAAAATTCCTGATCGTCGATTTTCTCTTCGCCCTTTTTCGGCACGATCTTTCGGTACTCGCCGCTGCTTTGTAGCTCGAATGCGAGCTCGTTATCGCTTAGCTGAAGCTTTAAAATTTCTTTGAGCTTATTTTGCAAATTTTCGTTGTAAATCGGGCTCATCAGCTCCAGCCTGCGCTCTAAATTTCGCGGCATCCAATCCGCGCTCGCAATATATAGGCTGGGCTGCGCGTGCGCGAAGTAAAAAATTCTAGCGTGCTCCAGGTATTTGCCGACGATCGAAATCACGCGGATGTTTTCGCTAACGCCCTTAAGCGCGGGGCGCAAGCAGCAGATGCCGCGCACGATGAGATCGATTTTCACGCCCGCGGCGCTTGCTTTATACAGCGCCTTGATCATATCGCCGTCGACAAGAGCGTTCATCTTAGCGATGATCCTGCCGGCAGAGCCTTTTTTCTCCTCGTTTTTTATCATCGCCAGGAGCCGCTCTTTGATCTGCATCGGCGACATAGCGAGGTTGTCAAGCTTGCGGTTTTTATTGTAGCCCGAGAGGATGTGGAAGAAATTCGTCGTGTCCTTATCGAAGCGGTCGCCGCAGGTAAAAAAGCTCACATCGGTGTAAATTTTAGCGCTCGAGCCGTTGTAGTTGCCCGTGCCTAAGTGGATATAAAATTTTAGCTTGCCGTCCTCTTTTTTGATGATCTGCGTTACCTTGGCGTGGACTTTAAAGCCCGTGATGCCGTAGATGACGTGCGCGCCAGCGTCTTCGAGAGCCTTCGCCCAGTGCAGGTTGTTTTCCTCATCAAACCTCGCCTTAAGCTCGACCATTACCGTTACCTGCTTGCCGTCGCTTGCGGCCTCGATCAGGCTCTGGACGATCGGGGAGTTTTTCTCCACGCGATACAGCGTCATACGGATCGAGATGACCTTCGGATCCTTGGCGGCTTCTTTGATGAGCTTTTGGACGGGATCAAAGCTTTCGTAAGGATGAATTAACAAGATATCCTCTTTCTCCATCGCGCTCATAACGGAGGTGTTTTCGTTAAAGGGGGGCAGAGTTTTTGGCAGATACTGAGGATGGGCTAGAAAGGAAAAATCCTTATTGGAAGCGATCTCCCAAAGCCCGTCCAGCGTAAGCGGCACGGCGCATTCATATATATCTTTGTAAAAAATTTTAAGATGGGAATTTAGAAATTCCAGCAGTTCGGCATCGGCGTCTTTCTCGATCTGAAGCCGCACGAAAGCCCCTTTACGGCGCAGCTTAAGCCCTGCTTCCAGGATCATCATAAAATCATCGGCTTCCTCCTCTTCGATCACGATGTCGGCGTTTCGCGTAACGCGGAAGGCTGCGGAGCTGATGAGCTTGTAGCCCGGGAAAATTTCCTCCGCGTGGCGCTTTACGATAGTGCCGATCGGCACGTAGGTATTTTGCGCGACCTGCACGAAGCGCGGGATCACGCGCGGAATTCTAATCATCCCAAAATGTACCGACTCGGGCGCGCCCTCGTCGCAGAGCTTGACTGCGAGGGAGAAGCTGAGATTATTTAGATGCGGGAAAGGATGGGTCGCATCCACTGCGATCGGGACGATGACGGGCATTATCTGCGAGAAAAAAAACTCGTCCGCCGCAGGCTTTAGCTCGGGCTGTAGCTCGTCGTAGCTTTTGATAAAAAGCCCGTTTTTGCAAAGCTCCTTTTGGATTCCGAAATACTGCTGCTCAAGCTCGGTTTGTTCGTTTCTCAGATAGGAGCGGATCGCGCGTAGCTGCTCAAGAGGCGTCATCTCGTCATCTCCGCTGGTTATAACGCCGGCGGTGAAAAGCTGCTTTAGACCCGCCACGCGGATCATATAAAATTCGTCTAAATTCGTGCTGTAAATCGCTAGAAATTTTAATTTTTCAATTAGCGGGATATCCTTTTTGCATTGTTCCAGCACGCGGGTATTGAAGCGTAGCCAGCTTAGCTCGCGGTTTATAAAATTATTTTGTGTTTGCATAAAAACTCCTTTTTGAATATTAATTCTAAGATTATAGCCCAATTAAGATTAAATTTTAAAGCCCAAATTTTAATAGCTTGTAAGTGGGGCAATTTAGTATTTAAAATTCTGCTCTAATTCCCTATTTTTCCTAAATCCTTGCGCATTTGCGTATTGCCGTCTTTGCAGCCCAGCTTTAAATATCGCCTCAAATATAAAATTTGCTCTTTCTCCTCCTCGCTCATATCAAGCACCCGTTTGCACGCTTGTTTTATTGCGAGTTAAAATAACGCTTTCATTTCAGCCTTCGTAAACAATATAAATTTAAATCAGAAAACGACGTAAATTTTATCTCTTTGCTAGCGGCTGCGCTTTGATTACACTCTGCCGCGGCTTACGTTATT
>CAURUA010000013.1:0-40858 GCA_963528045.1 uncultured Campylobacter sp.
TAGCTTTTCATCAAATCGTTGCAGTCTTTGGGGGCTACGAATATATCGTAAAACGCGCCGTTTTTCACGCTTAGATTTTCTCCGCCTTGCACGACGAAGTATCTAAATTTAGGCGCTTGCGTGATAAACTCCCACCGTAGCGTCTTTTGCTTGCCGCCCTGCTCGTAATTAAACTCTGCGCCGTATTTGGCGTCAAATTTAAAAACATCTCGGCTGAAAAGCACGAACTGCCTATCGCTTAAAATGGCGTTAGGATCGGAGTTTTTGTCTAAAATTTTAACGTTTGCAAGCTCCCTGCCGCCTTCGTAAATTTTAAAACTTTTCATCGCTACGGGCGGTCCCTCGGCATTAAACTCCACGCTTACGGGATTTGCGGTGATTTTGCACTCAGGCATGGGATCTGGAATTTCATTGCTGAAAAACGCAAGCGCGGGCTCGTCGTTCGGGTAATATACGTAAGGACGCGAGTTTAGCGCGGTGGCGTCTTTGAACTTATCCTCCCTCATCCGTAGCGTTTCGTTTTTACACATCCCAAGTAGAAATTTGCCGCTTCCTTCGTCGTTTAAATTTTGCGAGCAAAAGGCGTTAAGGCGCGAATTTCCCATCTCAAAAACGTAGCTGCTTTTTTTGCCGTGCTCAAAATAGCCGATGCCGATCTCATCCGAAGCAAAATCCAAAAATGCAAATCTATGGTAAATCGCGCTTAAAAGCCCGTCGATCGCGCTTTTTAGATCGCTTGAGTTATAGGATAAATTTTCCCTCACGACGGCATTATAGCCTGCATAAAAAGCACGCTTTGACGGATTTTCACCCGTAAAATTCGGTCTGCCCGGAGTCTCGTCGTGCGACATCGCCTCGTTTGCGACGACATATTTTGCGTGATTAAGCGCGGAGATATTTAAAATTTCATTCTGCGCAAAGTAGTTTAGCCCCGATTTTGCGCGCACATTGTTGATGTAGCTTAGCGGATCGTCGTAAAAGGAAAAGCCGCTCATCGCAACGAGCGGCTGTTTTAAATTTGAGGGGGTGTTTTCGCATGCGGCAAAAAGCGCGCAGATCGCCCCAAGACCCAGGAGCCTAAGCCGTAGGGCCCGCTTTGGCAAACTCGACCCCCTCTTTTACGTCCTCGTAGCGTTTGAAATTCTCTTCAAACATCTTTGCAAGCTTATCGCGCGTTGCGACGTATTCGTCCTTGTTTTCCCACGTATTGATAGGATTTAGCAGCTTCGTCTCGACGCCTGCGAGCTCTTTTGGGATAGCGAGGTTAAATTTCTCGAAATTTTCAAATTCGCACTTTTTGATACTGCCGTCAAGGATCGCGTTTATGCACGCGCGCGTGGCTTTGATGCTCATTCGCTTGCCCACGCCGTATGCGCCGCCGCTCCAGCCTGTATTTACGAGATAGACGCTAACATTATGTTTGTCGATCTTTTCGCCCAGAAGCTTAGCGTAAACGGTCGGATGCAGCGGCATAAACGGCTCGCCGAAGCACGCGCTAAAGGTCGCCACGGGCTCGGTGATACCGCGCTCGGTGCCCGCGACTTTTGCCGTGTAGCCGCTTAGGAAATAATACATCGCCTGCTCTTTGCTTAGCTTTGCAACCGGCGGCAAAACGCCGAATGCGTCGGCTGTTAGGAAGATGATGTTTTTCGGATGACCGCCCGCAGAGCTTGGCTCGTAGTTATCGATGTGATAGATCGGATAGCTAACACGGGTGTTTTCGGTCTTGCTGCCGTCTTTATAGTCCACGACGCCAGCTTCGTTGGCGACTACGTTTTCAAGCAGCGCGTCGCGTTTGATCGCGGCGTAAATTTCAGGCTCGCTGCTCGGGTCTAAATTTATGCACTTCGCGTAGCAGCCGCCCTCGAAGTTAAATATCCCCTCGTCGTCCCAGCCGTGCTCATCATCGCCTATTAGCTTGCGGTTTGGATCGGTCGAGAGCGTCGTTTTGCCCGTGCCGCTTAGGCCGAAAAACAGCGCCGTGTCGCCCTGCTTGCCCACGTTTGCCGAGCAGTGCATCGACATCTTGCCCGCAAGCGGCAGCCAGTAATTCATCATCGAAAAAATTCCCTTTTTCATCTCGCCGCCGTACCAGGTGCCGCCGATAACGGCTACGTTTTCCTCGACGTTAAATATAACGAAAACGTCGGAGTGCAGCCCGTCGCTCGCGTAATCTTCGTTTTTGCATTTGCACGCGTTATAAACGACGAAATCGGGATGAAATTCCGCTAGCTCGCTCTCGCTTGGGCGGATGAACATGTTTTTAACAAAATGCGCTTGCCATGCGACTTCGGTTACGAAGCGCACGTTTTTGCGACTGGATTTGCTAGCGCCGCAAAACGCGTCTTGGATAAAGATTTCCTTACCGCTTAGTTGGGCTTTGGCTTTGGCCAAAAGCTTATCGAAAAGCTCTTTTGATATAGGCTGATTTATCTTGCCCCAGGCGATGTATTTTTGGCTCGGATCTTGTTTTACGAAGTACTTGTCCTTAGGGCTGCGACCCGTAAAGATGCCCGTATCGACCATAAAAGTGCCGTTGCTTGACACGCGCCCTTCATTCATCGCCTTTTCAAGCTCGAAAAGCTCGTCGTAGCTTAGGTTGTGATTGATTTTTTTGATATTTTTAAGACCTAGTTTATCCAGATCGTTCGGAGTTGTCATTTTGCGTCCTTTTTAAATTAAATTTTGATAAAAGATTGCGCTATTATAGCTTAAAATTTAGGTGAGCTCGCTTAAGCACCGAGGATTGTCGCCATGAAATTTAGACGGAAGCGCCCGCCTAAATTTTAGAGCTTATCTTAAAATCGCGAGCACCTGATCGGCATCGACGGTATCGCCTTGAGCGATCAAAATTTTATCGATTATGCCGTCACGCGGGCTTTCGATATTTATTTCCATCTTCATCGCTTCAAGCACGATGACATTCTGTCCCGCCTTAACAGCGTCGCCTTCCTTTATTAAAATTTTAAATACGTTGCTAGGAAGCGTCGCTTTTATATCGTTATCGTCCGTACCGCCTCGCGCGTTAGCAGTGGGCTGCTCGCCGGCGGAGCCTTGCGGCTGCGGCTTTGCGGGCGCCGAGGTATCGAAGCTGACGTCGTATCGATCGCCGTTTACGAGCACGTTTTGCCCGGCGAATTCTACGTTGTAAATTTTGCCGTTAATCTTAACGTCAAATTTGCCGTTTTTAGAAATACCGCTTTGATGGCTTGCGGCGGGTGCTACGTCCTCTTTTTTGCGGCTCATGAGCTTGCCCTCGCCTTTTAAAAACGCGATGCCCTTTTCTTTGCACGCAAGCGCGATAAATATGTTCTCCTCGCTAGGCTCGATGCCCTGCGCGCGTAGAATCTTCTGCGCATACGCGACGCTCTTACTCTCGTCGGCATCGGCGATATCTACGGCGTGTTTGGTCGTAGGCTGTAGTCCCAGCTGCTCCGCCGCCATCTTAATCACGCCTTCGTCCGGCTTAACGGGCGTTTTGCCGAAATAGCCTAGCACCATCTTGCCGTAGCCCTCGGCGATCTTTTTCCACGGGCCGAACATTACGTTGTTAAACGCCTGCTGGAAATAAAACTGACTAACCGGCGTCACGCTCGTGCCGAAGCCGCCCTTTTCGACGACCTCGCGCATAGCCTTGATGACAGCTGGAAATTTGTCTAAAATTTTATTATCGCGCATCATCTGAGTGTTTGCGGTAAGCGCGCCTCCCGGCATCGGCGAAAAAGGAATGAGCGGGCTTACCTGCGTAGCCTCTGGCGGCATGAAGTAATCCTTCAAGCACTCGCCCAAAACCTCTTCGTATTTTAAAATTTTCTCTGCATCTAGCCCCAGGTCGAAATTTTGCCCCTTCGTCGCGTGCAGCAGCGTAAGGATGTCCGGCTGGCTCGTGCCGCCGCTTACGGGATGCGCGGCAAGGTCGATGCCGTCTACGCCCGCAACGAGCGCAGCCTGATAGCATGCGACGCTAACTCCCGCCGTCTCGTGCGTGTGCAGGCGGATATGCACGCCCTCTCCTAAAATTTTACGCGCGCGCTTGATCGTCTCATAGACCTTCTGCGGGCTGCTGGTGCCGCTTGCGTCTTTGAAGCAGACGCTATCAAACGGAATCTGCGCGTCTAAAATTTGACGCAAAATCCTCTCGTAAAACGCCGCATCGTGCGCGCCACTGCATCCAGGCGGCAGATCCATCATCGTAACCACGACTTCGTGTTTAAGGCCGTGGCGATGTATGCACTCGCCGCTAAATTTTAAATTTTCCACATCATTTAGCGCGTCGAAATTTCGAATCGTCGTCGTGCCGTGTTTGGCAAAAAGCTTGGCGTGCAGATCGATGATCTCGCGGCTGCCTGTATCGAGCGTGACGGTATTTACGCCGCGGCTAAGGGTCTGCAGGTTCGCCTCAGGCCCCACGATGCTTCTAAATTTATCCATCATCTCAAAGGCGTCTTCGTTTAGGTAAAAATACAGGCTCTGAAACCGCGCGCCGCCTCCGAACTCAAAGTGCGTGATGCCCGCGTCCTTCGCCGCACTAACGGCGGGCAGGAAGTCCTGCATCGCCACGCGCGCGCCGAAAACCGACTGAAATCCGTCGCGAAAGGTCGTATCCATAACGTCGATAAGCTTTTTAGCCATTTTTAGCTCCTAAGTTAAATTTACGTGAATTTTAATATTTCTAGCCTAAAAAAGCTTTTAAACCGAAAACCCCCGGAAAGATTGCGAGCGTTAATAGCACTAGAATTTGCAGCAAAATAAAAGGCAGTACGCCCTTGTAAATGTCCGTGGTGTGGATTTGCGGCGGCGTCACGCCCTTTAAGAAAAATATCGAAAATCCAAATGGCGGCGTCATAAACGATGTTTGTAAATTTACAGCGATTAAGATCGCAAACCACACGGGATTGATATGCAAAGACTCTACTATCGGCAAAAGTATCGGCAAAATGATATATGAAATTTCGACATAATCGAGAAAAAATCCAAGCACTATGATAACTACCATCGTAAGCGCGATAAATCCCCATGCTTGACCGGGCAGATTTTCCATAAAATTTTTTACGACCTCATCTCCACCCGTGTAAGAAAAAATCATCGAAAATGCCGTGGCGCCCATCAAAATCATAAAAACCATACCTGAAATTTTAGCGGTATTTTTTAGCGCGTCATAGATCAGCCTAAACGAAAACGTGCGGTATAAAACAGCTAGCGCTATCGCACCCAAGCAGCCTACCGACGAGCTCTCCGTAGGCGTAGCGATGCCCGCAAAAATAGATCCCAAGACGAGCAAAATCAGCACAAGCACCGGCACGACGTTTTTAAGCGCGATAAAAATTTGCTTTGATTTGCTAAGCCCCTCTAGCGGCGGAACAGGCGGCGCATAATCTTTGCAAATATATGAAATAATCGCGATATAAATCACATAAAAACCCACTAGCACGAGCCCCGGAATAACTGCTGCAGAGAAAAGATCACCCACAGAGACCGAAAGTATATCGCCTAAAATAATTAGCACGATAGAAGGCGGGATAATCTGCCCAAGCGTGCCCGCAGCAGCGATAGTGCCGGTAGCTAGAGGCTTATCGTAGCCGTATTTCATCATCACAGGCAGACTGATGACGCCCATAGCGATGACAGTCGCGCCCACGATGCCCGTCGTAGCCGCAAGTAATGCGCCCACCAAAACGGTGCTGATCGCCACGCCGCCTCGTACGCCGCCGAATAAAAATGCCATCGACTCTAATAAACGCTCCGCAAGGCGAGTCTTTTGCAAAATCATACCCATCAAAATAAAAAGCGGCACCGAGATTAACAGCTGATTTTCCATAATCGAGTAAATTCTATTAGGCATCAGCGAGAAAAACTGCCTGCTCATATCCTCGAAAGCTTCGGTTAAAATTTCAAAGCCCTGCGCGTAATCCCACGCCTCACTAAGTCCGTAGATAAAGCCGAAAATCACCGCCACAGCGCCGAATGTAAACGCAACGGGAAAACCGAGTAATAGCATAAAAAGCGCTGCCGCAAACATCACTATGCCTATCATAGCTCGCCACCTTTTATCTTGCCATGGCAAAATTCCGCCCAAGCGCGAAAAGCGTAAAATTTATAGAATTTTAAATTTAAGCTCATTTTGCCCTCACACACTCCGTGCGCCCGAAGAATTTCCACTAAGAAATTCCGAGCCTTTGTTTTCCCTAACATCAAGCAGGGCGTTAATATTTTTAATCAAAAATCCAAACGCGTAGATAAATAAAAACGCATAGCTAAGCGTGATTGCGGACTTGATGATCCAAAGATGCTGCATGCCGCCAGGATTGGCGCTGGCCTCATGGCTCGTATAAGCCTCACTCACGTAATCGATCGAAAAAAATGCCACGAGCGCCACGAAAGGCAAAATGAAAAATATCGTGCCTAAGATATTTATAAGCGCTTTTGAAGTGGGACTAAATTTTTCGTAAAAAATATCCACGCGAACGTGGGCATTTTCTTTAAGCGCGTAGGTCACGCCGAATAAAAACATCGCCGAATATAGCCACCACGTAAGTTCTTGCATAGCGACGGAATTTGCGGCGGGAAAAAGATAACGCGCCACAACATTGTAAAAAACGACTATAACTAAAAGCGCCAAAAATACGATACTCAATACGCCTAAAATATTTGCGAATGTATCAAAAGCTCTTTCTAATTTGCGTAAAAAACCCTTCAAAATTTTACCCTTTGCTTGAAATTTTTGCTATAAAAGCTGGGATTTTAGCAAAAATATCTGCAATTTATTATAAAATTATGCGCGGAAAGGATTTTTATGATTTTAAAATTTCAAAACAGATACTCTAAAAAATTTCTCGCTTTTTGTGCTATCTGGGCGCTTTTTTGGCTAGCATTTTCATATTTTTTCCTGCAAAAATTTCTTTTCATCTATCCGGAAAGCTTTAGCATTCACGTGAGATTCGGACTTTGCGCCATAGCGCTAGGAGCGGTGATTTTAGCAGTTTGCGGCAAGGATGTTTACATTGCTATCTGCGGATATGCGGTGTGGTTTTACGGCGCGGCGCTGGGATTTGTCTCGTCACTAAATTTAGCTAAAATTCACACGGTACTGCGAGAGAGCGGAGATATGAGCGGGATGAGCGGCTGCGGCGGAGCGGTGAGATTTTTAAATTTTGATCTAAGCGCAGTGCCAATTTTTAAACCGTTTAACAGCTGCGCATTCGACATACCGGCGTTACCTGCTGGCGCGGCGCTAGAGGGGTTGCAAGCTAAGCTAACGGCGCTTTATAGCGGAGGCTGGTATCTATTCCCGGCAAGTAAGAGCGTGGATCTGGCGCAATTTTGGAGTTTTATCTTTATATTTTTCGCAATTGTTTGGATGGTTGGAATTTTGCTTGGATTTATAAATAAAAGGACGTGGGATTTAAAACCCCACGCAAAATAGGTCATTGGACGATAATAAGAGCGTTTGAACTATAGATATTATCTATATTTTTAAGTCCCGGCATACTCCATACCCGATCACATAAGCCATCTCTCCCTTTGGTTAAAGTCACTTGCTCCTTGTTATCATATTTGTATGTAGCGCAGATATGACCTTTAACCTTTATAGGATTTGGCACATTCATCATTTGTGAAAAATCCTGGTTATATTCACCTTGTGCCGTATAGTAACCCATTAAATCGTTGAGTGACGTAGCTACGTTATGCGCCGTCCTCACCACCTCCGCATCATCGCGCGTAGCTGCTAGTTTTGGAATGGCAATTGCCGCCAAAACACCTAAAATCACGATCACGAAAATTAATTCGATCATAGTAAAGCCCTTCATGTTTTTATCCTTTGATAAAAAATTTTTGGACTTGTATTATAGAGCGTTTACTATAAATTTAACTTAAAAATTCTTTGCAAATTCTAACATTTTGGATAAATTTTTCATTGCATTCGCGCCGACCGCCAAATAATGGTTATTTATCAGGCTTTTTCCGTTATAAAGCGGCGCTTTCATCGTCTTTAGATCCACTACCGCCCCGCCGCTTTGATGCAGCAAAAAATCTCCCGCGGCGATGTCCCAAAGCGAGCAGTCGCTAAATCTCGCATACGCGCTCGCGCCCCCCTCGGCTAAGATGCAAAATTTTATCGCAGAGCCTTTGCGCACGAGCTGCATTTTAAATTTTTGCGCGAATTGCGGATATTTTTCGGATCTGCTATAGTGCCCTTGCATGAAGATTTGCGGCGCGCTAGTGGGGCGAGCGAGCAGCGCGCCGTTTTTATAAACTCCGCCGCCATTTGAACTGTATATATCGCCGCTTATTGGTATGCTGATCGTCGCTAAAATTGGGCGCCCATGCTCGATCAGCGCGATGCAGACGCAAAACTCGCCGTTGCGCGCGATAAACTCCTTCGTGCCGTCAAGTGGATCTATCAGCCAAAATCTCTCCTCGCTCATGCGCCGCTTGCTATCCAGCACGCATTCTTCCGAGCAGATCGCAATACCGCTAGACTCCAGAGTGCTCATTATCGCATCATTTGCCGCAAGATCGGCATTCGTAAGCGGCGATCTGTCCGCTTTGACAAAGATATCGAATTTATCGTAGTTTTGCATTATCGCGGCGTTTGCCTTTTTTGCGGCGTCCTCGGCAAGCGCCAAAAGCTCATCCAAGCCCACTTTCTCTCCTTAAATTTAACGGCAATTCTATCAAATTTAAAATTCCAAATCTATAAATTTACGCAAGTAAAAACAGTCGAAATTTCAAAACCCTTTAGAATTTTAATATTCTTTTTTATATAATTGCTAAAATTTTTTAAAGGATAAACATGACCCCAGTCGTATTAGATAGCATTAAACACGCGGATTTGCAGTATCACGCGGATGCATTCCCTACCGCGCCTTTCGTGCCGGTGATCGCGCAGGAGATCCCCTTTTGCGCGGACAATCTCGTTATCGTATTTACTATCGAAAAAGAGCCCAAAATGGTGGCGCTGCTAGGGCGTACCAAAAACGTTCTAATCGATAAGGATTATAAAGGAACGGTGCCTTCTTCGGTGCAGAATTATCCGTTTTTCCTAGCCCAGATCGGCGAGCAGACTGCGATCTGCTTCGATGAGGACGCGCAGCAGATCAAAGGCGACGGTGAGGCGCTTTTTAAAGACGGCAAGCCGACGCCGTTTTTACAAAATTTAAAAGAGGTGATGAAAAATTACGCCGATTTAGATATGCGCACGCGCGTTGCCGCAGCGGAATTTCAAAAGGCGGGGATTTTAGAAGCCAAAGAGCTCGGTATCAACTCTAGCGGCAAGGAATCGTCCCTGCTAAACGGCTTTTCGGTCGTAAATCGCGAAAAGCTTTTGAAGTTAAGTGATAAAAAGCTTGCGGATTTCACGCGCCGCGGATATCTGGAGCTAGCGTATTTCCACCTAAAAAGCCTTGCAAATTTTCAGCGCCTAGGCGATAAGATCATGCAGCTCGATCCGCCGACCGCGCAGAAAGAAGCGAAAAAATAGACCGTTTTCGCCTCCTAAGTAGCTCATAATTTTTAGAATTTAATGTCGCGGATTTATAAAACTTGCGATCGTTTCGGGGCTTGAAGTTGCCATAACCGCATGCGAGCTTGAAGCCCTAGGAAGCTTTATTCGAGGCTAAACTAAATACATCGCAAATTTAGTCCTAAAATTTTAGCATAGGGTTTTATAACAAAATTTTGCAACGACACAGTATGCAAGATTCCGCGCTGAAAATTTCAAGCGAGAAATTTTACTATAAAATTATATTAAATTTAAAATTTAATTTAAGTAGATCAATTTATAAAATTTTATCCACACTGCCTAAAACTTTAGTTTTAAATTTAATCCTGCTCTCGCGCTGAAATTTTATTCGCGATTTATAGAAATTCCCGCGGCTCGTAGATTTGCACGCCGCATGTATTGTCACGAGCCGCATTTATCATCGCATGGGCGATATCTGTGCCGCTAAGCGGTCTAAATTTGCCGAGCATGCATGCGTGCAGCAGTTTAAAAACCGCCGCCGCAAGCCGTTCTAGCGGGCGAGCATCCGATCTCTTGCCCAAGATTATCGGCGGACGGACAATCTGAAGGCTGTCAAAGCTGAGCTCGCTCACGCGCCGCTCGATCTGCCCTTTGGCACGCAGATAAAAGCTTGGCGAACCTTCGCTCGCACCCGGAGCTGATACGAGCACGAAGCGCCGCACGCCCGCTGCTTTGCCCCACTTCGCCGCTGCATAGACGTAGTCCACATCCACACGCAAAAACGCCTCGCGCGAACCCGCCTGCTTCATCGTCGTGCCCAACGCGCAAAAAATTTCGTCAAATTTATGCGGCGCGATATCCGAGATACCCTCAAAATCAATGATCCGCGCGCGAAGCTTAGGACGGCAAAAGCCTATCTCGCGGCGCGTCCATACTTCTACCTCATCGTAACCCGGGCTCTCGCAAAGTTCGCGCACCAGCTCCCTGCCTACGACGCCAGTAGCGCCTACCACAAGAGCGGATTTTCCCATTTTCACTCCTTAAATTTCTTTAAATTTTAACGCGTTGTGTGGTTAAATTTTACTTTTACCGTGCCAAAAATTTCGTCTAGTTTGCAAGTCGAGCCCGAAAATTGCGCGCTTGAGCTCGCATCGCAAGTCAAATACATAGCTCACGCGTTAAATTTTAAAGCCGCGTTCGGCGCGAAATGCACATCAAATCAGCTTAAATTTTATAAGACTATGCGCGGTCTAGAAACCGCCGTTTAGTCGCGACGCGCTAAAAGCATAAAAATTAGCGCTTGCCCGCATAGTCAAATCGTGCAGCTTCTAAGCTAAACTTGAAGCTGTTTCGATCCACCGCGCCCACGCATGCGTCGCTATCGTGAAGCGCGAGCAGAAATTCCACTACCTCCTCACTACAATGGTACCGCGCAAAAGCTGAGTCGTAGTCCGCGTCATCCGTCGCCACGGAGCCAAAAATTATGCCATGCAGGATAAAATTTCGCGGCGGAATGAACGAGCTAAATTAAAATCAAATCTGCGCGCGGAGTAAAAAGCGCCTGAGCTAAGCTTGCGCCGCCGCTAGCGTTATGATCTGCTTAACCACCTCGCTCGCTGCCTTTAAAGAGCCTACGGGCAGATACTCGTAGATCGAGTGGAAATTATGCCCGCCGGTAAAGAGGTTCGGGCACGGCAACCCCTTTGCGGAGATGACGGCGCCGTCGTAGCCGCCTCGCATAGGCTTGATCTTGGGCTCCATGTTTAGGCTTTTAAAGGCCTGTTTCGCAAAGCGAATCGCGGGCGCATCGTCGTTTTTCAAAAAGTTATAGACGTTTTTGTAGCGGTCGTTTAACGAAATTTCGATCCGATCGCCCCAGATCGCGCGAAGCCCATCCGCAGTTTTTTGCAAAAATTCCATGCGCTGCTCGTATTTTTTCTCGTCAAATTCCCTCACGTCGATCTTTAGAACGGTCTTTGCGCTGTTGCCGCTAAGCTCCTTGACCCAGAAATAGCCTTCCCTGCCCTCGGTGTATTCGGGCGCCTCGCCCGCAGGCAGCAGCGAGATAAACTTATGCGCCAAAAGCAAGGAATTTACGAGCTTACCCTTGGCGTTCATCGGATGAGCGGACTGGCCTTTGAAGGTAACGACGCAATCGCCCGCATTCCAATTCTCGTAGATAAACTCACCGATACCGCAGCAATCAAGACAGTAGCCGAAGTCCGCGCCTATCTCGCTTACATCCAGCGCCTTTGCCCCTAGCAAGCCCTGCTCCTCGTCCGGCACGAAGCAAGCGATTATCTCGCCGTGCTTTATCTGCGGATTTTGGACGAAAAATTCCAGCGCATTTACGATCGCGGCGATCGCCGCCTTATCGTCGGCGCCTAGCAAGCTGGTGCCGTGCGTTACGATGATCTCATCTCCTTTATAATCTTGCAGCTCCTCATTTTCGCTCGCTTTGAGATAAATTTCTAGCTCTTTGTTTAGGCAGATATCGCCGCCTTCGTATCTTACGATCTGAGCTTTGGTGTCGCCGCTCTGCTCGGCGCTGGTATCGAGGTGAGCGAAAAACACTACTCTCGCAGCGGGCGCGTCTAAATTTGAGGGAATTTTAGCGATTAAAATCGACTTCTCGCTGAGGCTGATATTTTTTATACCCAAGGCTTCGAGCTCGCTTTTTATGAGGCCTGCAAGCTCAAGCTCCTTGGGATTTGAGGGAATTATGCCCGCCGCACCCGCGGTCCTATTTGTGGTGGTGTTGATCTTGGTGTAGTTTAAAAACCTCTGCACGATATCCATATTAAGCTCCTTTTACAGAATGAAAAATGCTATGACGCAGACGGATAGAAACATCCCTAGAGCCGTTCTTTTAGCGATCTGAATAGGGCTTACCATTGCAAGTCCCGCGCAAACGATGCAAGCGCCTGCGATCGGCGATGCGCTCCTGCCTAGCGCGCCGCTTATCGCAACCGCCATACCAAGCTTATCTTGTTCAAAGCCTAACGCGTCGGCGTGCACTGTCACGGCGGTATTAAACGCCATCGCCGCCGCATCTCCCGAGCCCGTTACGACGCCCATAAAAAACGGAACGAAGGTGCCGCCGAATTTTACGTAGCCCTGCTCGCCCTTCAGCCACTCGATTACGAAATCGATCGCCCCGCACGCGCTAAGACCCGCGACAAAGACGCCCGCTGCAATGATGATACCCATGATATCGGCATACGCGCTACCCATACCTTTGAAAAATTCTTTCGTGATCTTTTGAGGGTTGGTCATAGTAATGACGATGGTGACGATAGCGCCCAGTAGCATCGCCTCGGCGACGCCCATCTTGGTCCATTTAAGAAAGGAGATCGTGTTGAGCTTAGACGTACCGCCGATGATTAAGATCACCAAAGGCACTAGCGGCATAAGCGCGTGCAAGACGTTTAGCTTCTGAGGCTGCGCGTCCAAATTTGAACCGGCGGCGGAATTTGCCGCGGCAGAGCTTGCACCGCCCTCTTTTTGGGCTAGATAATTCACCCCCTTAGTGTAGTCTTTGCAAACTATCGCCGTTATACTCATTACGATTAAAACTACGATCAAAGCGGTAATCGCGCTGGAAAACTGCACCCCGATGACGTCTTGAACCGTATAGGAGGGATTGTGCGCCTTTACCATATCGGCTACGAATACGTTGTGCGCCGAGCCCGGGCTCAAAACGCCGCCGAAAGTGCCCGCAAATACCGCAGCTCCCGCCATTTCCGGCTTAACGCCCGCAGCCATCATCACGGGGATCAGCGTAGCGCCGACCGCAGCGGAACAGCCCGCAGCGGAGGGGATAGCGATATTGATGAAATACGTAAGCGCTACGACGAGCGGGATCAGTAAAAATCCGATATTGCCGAGGGGTCTAGTGAGTAAATTTACGAGCGCGCGGTCGCAGCCGGTAAATTTCATCACGAAGGCAAAACCCATACTGGCGCATATCGCCTTAATGAGCCCCGCCTTAGTCATATACGAGGTAAAGGCGCCCAGCCCGTCCAAGGGCTTTAGACAAAGCGCGCACAGCACCAAACCCACGCCGATAAGCACGGTTTTAGTATCCTTTTTCATGATCAGTAAAGCGACGACTGCGATGATACCCGCAAGCGCCAAAAATAGCCTAAACGTCTGCACGATAACTCCTTTTAAATTTTAAATTTACTTCCCACGGCGATGCGCGAGATCTCTTTTTTATATTCGAATTTCAGCACGTCCGCATGCCCCATCACCTCGCACTCGTTTCCGTTTATCAAAAACGCACTGCCCTCGGGCATAGCATAGACGCTGTCGTTTTGATTGACGATCAAAAACTCCTCCAGCCGCTCCTCCCTACTCTCGCCGTTGTGGTTTGAAATTTTACCGCTTATGAAGTGCGGGTTGATCTGATACGGAAAGATCCCCAGAGCTACCGGCGAGGGCGGAAAGACGATCGGCATATCATTGGTAGTCATCATCGTCTTGCCCGCGACGTTTGCGCCCGCAGACCAACCGAAATACGGCGTACCGCTATCCACGGCGTCTTTGATCGCACCCAAGAGATCAAATTTATAAAGCTCATTTAGCAGCACGAAGGTATTGCCGCCGCCGATGCAGATCGATTTGGCATTTTTAACGGCGGCTTTCATATCGGCGAATCGGTGGATCGATCTGATATTGTTACTCTCCAAGCAGTCTGCGACCTTCTGCTCGTATTGCTCGTTCGTGCGCCTAACGCCCGCAAACGGAATGAATAAAATTTCATCCTCCCAAAGACCCCCTAAAAATTCCTTGATCCACCCCTTGCAATGGTTCAGATAGCCGCTGTCTTTGTAACTAGAAGCGCTTAGAAGTAGTGCTCTTTTCATGCCACCTTCCTTAAGCTTTGCCGTTTAGCTTATACGCACAGCGCAGATACACGTCCACTCCCGCAAGCAGCGAATCCTCGTCGAAGTCGAATTTGGCGTTGTGATGACCCGCCGCAAGCGTCGTGCCGATCATCAGATATCCGCTTTTGCCGCCCGCATCTTGCACCGAGCGCATAAAATGCGCAAAGTCCTCGCATGCGCCGAAGTTTAACTCCCTTACGATTTTATCATCGTCGATAAACGGCGATGCCTTCGCCGCATCCTCGTAAAGCTGCGTGGTGGCCTCGTCGCTATCGCCGCCTGCGGTACCGCCCGTAACCTGCACGTCGTAGCTAACGCCGTAAATTTTAGAAACGCCCTCCACTATGTCCATGCATTTGGACTTCATAAACTCATTCAGTTCCGTGCTCTCGCCGCGCGTCTCGCACGCGAGATAGCCGTTAGGCGCGATGACGTTGCGCCCTTCGCCCGCGCGCAGCACTCCAACATTGATACGCGTGACGCCGTCTGCGTGTCTAGTGATGCCGTGCATATCAAGCGCCATCTCGGCTGCGGCAAGCAGGGCGTTGGCTCCGTTTTGCGGCGCGCCCGCGGCATGAGCGGACTTGCCTTTTAAGCTTACGTCAAATTTAGTGGTCGCAAGCAGCTTCTTGGTACCGCAGATGATGCCTCTCATCGTGTTTGCCTGAAAGCCGATATGACCGCCAAGCAGATAATCCACGCCCTTGGTAACTCCCGCAGCTTCCATACCTACGGCGCCTCTGGTACCCTCCTCGGCGGTTTGAAAGATAAATCTAAATTTACCCCTAAAATCGTCTAGGCTCTGCGCGATCAGCTTTGCTAAAGCAAGCCCCATCGTAATATGCCCGTCGTGCCCGCACGCGTGCGTGATGCCGCGGATGTCGGAGCGAAATCCCTCCTTAAAAGGGCGGTGATCCGCGTCCGTGCTCTCTGTCACGTCCACGCCGTCTATGTCAAATCTAAAAGCGACCGTCTTGCCCGCGCGCCCCGTGTCTATTTCAGCAACTAGACCCGTTAGTCCATCCTCCATTGCATCAAGAAATTTTATCTGATCTGCGTTTAGCAGCCTTTCGGCGCGCTGCTTCGCCTTCTCGCAGGCATCCTTGCTACCTACGCCCTGCCTCGCCTCAGCCTTTACAACCTCGCGACCGAGCTTTATCTCATAGCCCAAGCGCTGCATACGATCTGCGATAACCGCGGTCGTAAAAAAGGTAAACCAGCCCGTCTCGGGATGCGAGTGAAAAAACCTGCGATCCCCGATCATCTCGCTTTTTAGCGCCTCTACTTTTTGTGCGATAGCATCCATTTTTTCTCCTTTATTTTTTAGCTAAGCTTAACATCGCCGCAGCCAAAACCTTCGTAGCGGCAAACGCGTCGTTCCAGTTTATGCTCTCATTTACGTTGTGGCTGATACCGTCCTTGCACGGCACGAAAAGCATCCCAACGCGATCCGCAAGCTCCGTCATATTCATCGCGTCGTGTCCTGCGCCGCTAGGAAGCCTCAGGCTTGGAATTTTAAGCTCGCCGGCACAGCTCTCAAGCAGATCTATCATCTCCTCGCTTAGCTTTACGGGGCGATCCTTGATGAGATTTTTTAGTTCAAATCTGCACCCTCTGCGAGCGCAAATTTCATCTATCGCAGCGCAAATTTTATCGTCCGCCGCCCTAAGCGCATCCTCGTCTATATCGCGTATATCAAGACCTAGCGTGCAGAAGCCCGGGATCACGTTTAGCACGCCGGGTATCGCATTTGCATAGCCCGTCGTCGCGACCGTGGTTTTGCCCTCCTTTGCGATCCTCTCCGCGCTTAAAACGATCTCGCTAGCGCAAGCTAGGGCGTCGCAGCGCATATCCATCGGCGTAGCACCGCTGTGATCGGCTCTACCCTCGATCCGCAGCTCGTATCGCACGGGCGCAGCGATACCCGTGACGACGCCTACAGGGATGCCGCGTCGCTGCAATACCGGCCCCTGCTCGATATGAAGCTCGATATAGCTATGAAAGCTGGATTTTGGCAGGACGCAGCTTTTTAAATTTGCGGGATTTAACCCGAAACTCTGCATCGCATCAAACAGCGAAATTCCGTCCCGATCCTTTAACTCGCCCAGCCGCTGCCGCGATAGCTTGCCGCTGATTATCTTGCTGCCTACGGTAGCCATTTTAAAGCGGCTTGATTCCTCGCAAACAAAGACGATGAGCTCCAGCGGTCGCGCAAGCTTTTCGCCGCTATCTCGCACCGCGCGGATCGCCTCCAAAGCGGCCATGACGCCTAACGTGCCGTCGTAAAAGCCGCCCTGCGGTACGCTATCGATATGCGAGCCCGCGCTGACGGACGGTAAATCGGGATTGCTGACGCCGCTAAATTTAGCGAAAATATTGCCCGTATCGTCGATTTTGATCTTGAAATTTTCTTTTTGAAGTAGCGATATGAGGAAGTCGCGCGCCGCTTTGTCTTCGTGCGAAAACGCAAGCCGCGTAAGCCCGCCGCCAGCCAAAGCCCCGAAGCGGCTTATCTGCTCAAACTCGCTTTTAAAGCGCTGTATGTTTATCTCCATAAATTCCCCTTTTCTTAAAAAATTTATGAATACGGCATTTTAATATTAAATTTATATAACAAAGCTGAAATTTACCTATCGCGGCAGCAAATAGGGCGCCAAAACGGCACGCTAGCAGAGCTGTTTTAAAATAGCGTTTAAATTTCATTTTGCCTTTTAGGCTTTAAAATCGCGGCGCGCCTACTTAACTTCAGACTAAACGGATATAATTATCGCAAAAATTTAATGAGGAGCAAGGATGGAACAGGGCTCGCTAGAGGGGCTTTATGAAAAGCTAAATGGGCTTAAAAGCGTGATAGATAAGGAGGAGTGTCTATTTGACGCGATAAGAGACGCCGTAGAAGCGGAAAATTTCGAATTTGCCGCGCAAATTTGTGACTTTGTTTTAAACGACGATTTTGAAAAATTCGGCGCGGTTTTAAGAACGAGAGCGCTCTTATGGCTCACGGACTACATCGCGCAAAATTTAAAAGAAAGCGAATACCCGAATTTTGACGACTTTACGGACTGCTTGTGGAAATTTAAATGGATCGTCTCCGGCATCGCTAAAAGCTCGGCGATAGAAAAAGAGCTCATAGACGAAGCAAACGAAGCGATGCTGTTTTACTACGAGCGCTTGGAACTCTCGCTGGCCTCATACTACAAGGCTTTGATGAATCAAAACATCGACATGGGCGATGCTAGAGAAATGAGGGCAAACTACGAGCTGTGGAAAAAGCTCGCCAAGGACGATATGGCCGACTGCGAGGCGTGCGAAGCAAGCGATGAGATCGCGTATTTAAATTTTGCAGGCGAGCACGCAGCGGCGCTGGAGCTTGCCGCACAGATACTCTCAGGCGAGCTAAGCTGCTCCGAGGTGCCGCACATAACCTACGCGCCGATACTTTTTAGCATGATAGCGCTAGGCAGGACCTGGGAGGCGAAAACCCTGCTACCCAAGGCCGCCGCGACGATCGAGTCAAATCCTCGCGTGATAAATCAGATCGCGCCGCTAATTGAGATCGCCGTTAGGCTGGATGAGCGCGAGACGGCGTTAAGCTTAGCTCGCAAGCACTCGCACGCCATACTCGATAGCAACGACGATCTGAACGACCTGCGATTTTTCATCGCTGTTAGCGCATTTGGCGACGAGAACGACTACAAGATAGCTCTAGAGATAGCGGGCAAATTTGACGCTAGAAATCAAAACTTCTACTACGCCGATTATCTGAATAAATTTTACGAGGAATTTGGAGTTTAAAATTTGACGGTTTAAAAACCTAGCGCGCTTTGCCCGCAAAGCAGGACGCCATTTCTCAAGCGCGTGCGGCGAGATAGTTTAAAATTTGCGGCTTGATACTATTTCACGCTCGCAACGGCGAGCGCGATAAAATTTACGCCGAACGAACATTGGCGGCGCGCACGGTAAATTTTATACCGCTTACTCGCGTACGTCGATAGCCGGTCGCCAAAATAAATCATAGAGCGCGCAATACTAAATTTAACTCGATCGCTACGTATGAAAGAAAAATATCGTGGCGGCGCATACCAGCGCTAAACCGCATGGACAAGAGCAAATATTTGCGATAGCAAGACTCGTATTCTAAATTTCAGCCGCCGCAGAATATAAAATTTAAACCAACCCCGCTGTCAATCTCGCTGTAAAACATATAAACGGCAACAATGGCGTATCTAGCGCATCTTCACCTAGACTTAGCGGTAAATTTAATAGCAAAATTTTAAGCGTGGCGCGACGAAATTTTAAAGCAAAATTTCAAGTAGATTTTTAAATGTAAAATTTCAAGCGGAATTTTAAATGCAGAATTTCAAATAAATTTTAAAATTCCAAGAGAATTTTATCCCTTGGAATTTTAAATTTAATGCTTGGCTAGGTAATTTGTATCGTAGTTATTATCCACGAAATCGGGGTTGTTCATCATCCTAAGATGAAAATCGCGCGTCGATTTTATGCCGCCGATGATGAGCTCATCTAGCGCGACCTTCATCTTTGCGATCGCGCGCGCGCGATCCTTGTCGTAGACAATGAGCTTGCCGATCATGCTGTCGTAGTAAGGCGGCACCGAGTAGCCCTCATAGACGTGGCTGTCCATACGCACGTTTCTGCCGCCCGGAGCGACGTATTTTGTGATTTTGCCCGGGTTTGGCATAAAGCTTTTGGAGTCCTCGGCGGTGATACGGCACTCAAGCGCATGCCCGCTAAATTTTATCTCGCTTTGAGGTAGCAGCTTCTCGCCCTGTGCGATACGGATCATCCACTCGATCAGATCGAGCCCGCTTCGCATCTCGCTTACGGTGTGTTCGACCTGCAAGCGGGTATTCATCTCGATGAAATAGAATTTTTTATCCTTGCTGTCGTACAAAAACTCAAACGTTCCCGCGCTTGCGTATCCGATCGCCTTAGCGGCGCGAACCGCCGTTTCGTGCAGGCTCTTTCGCGTCGGCTCGTCCAAGATTACGGCTGGACTTTCTTCGATCAACTTTTGGTGGCGGCGCTGCATCGAGCAGTCGCGCTCTCCGATATGCACGACGTGTCCGTGCTCGTCGCCCAAGACTTGAACCTCGATATGGCGGGGGTTTGTGATATATTTTTCCATATACATCGTGCCGTCGCCAAACGCGCTCATCGCTTCGCTCTCTGCCGACCAAAAGAGCTTTTCGATATCCTCTTCGCGCTCGACCACACGCATTCCGCGTCCACCGCCGCCGGCTGCGGCTTTAATGATAACCGGATAGCCGATTTTGACGGCTAGCTTGCGTGCCTCTTCGACGCTTGCGATCGCGCCGTCGCTGCCAGGCACTACAGGGATGCCCGCGCGCATCATTACCTGCTTGGCCTTGCTCTTATCGCTCATTAAAGTCATCGCCTCGACGCTTGGACCGATAAATTTAATGCCGTGCTTGGCGCAAATTTCGACAAAATTTTGGCTCTCGCTTAAAAAGCCGTATCCCGGAAATATCGCGTCGGCTTCGGTTAGCTCGCAGGCTGTGATGATCGCGGGGATATTTAGGTAACTATCGCTACTGCGCGGTCCACCTATGCAGACCGACGCGTCGGCGTATTTAACGTAAAGCGCGTCCTGATCGGCGGTAGAGTGCACGACGATAGCTTGCTTGCCCATCTCTTGGATCGTGCGAAGCGCGCGCAGAGCGATTTCGCCGCGATTTGCGATTAGAATTTTTTTAAGCTCCCTCATAGCTTCTCGACCTCAAACAGCGCCATAGCGTATTCGACGGGCTGTCCGTCCTCGACGAGAGCTTTTTTGATGCGGCAGTCGAATTCCGCCTCAATCTCGTTCATAATCTTCATCGCTTCGATTATACCGATCGTATCGCCCTTATGCACGACCTGGCCTACGCTTACGAACTCTGCCGCACCGGGACTTGGCGCTTTATAAAAAGTACCTACCATCGGGCTATCAATCGTATCCATCGCGCCTTTTGAGGCGGGTTTGTCGCCCACGAGCACGTTTACCGCAGGCGCAGCAAGTTGCGGAGCGGGTGCCGGTGCGGCGAGCTGAGGCGTGCTTCCACCGCATGGACCATATTTTTTTATCTCGATTTCAAAATCTTTATCTTTAATTTTTAGCTCGTTAATGCCCTGCTTCTCACCGAAAAAGTCCATTAACTCTTTGATTTCTGCTTTTGTCATAAATTTCTCCTGAAAAAATTTGCGAAATTTTAGCTAAATTTTTATAATTGTTTCTTTAAATGGATTTTCGCAGAAGCTTTTAAAAGGCGCGGCACGGAATTTGCGGCGGATTTGCGGACTGATTTTAAGGATTTATAGGCTGCGATTTGCCTCGTTCATTTTAAGCTCGAACTTCGCAAGCGAAACACGAAATTTTGCCGCAAGAGCGCAGGATGATTTTAAATCCTTTAAAAATTTAACGCTTAATTTTACGACCGAAATTCTACGCCAGGCTCAGAGCGCGAAAATTCCGCGCTTTGCTTTAAAATCTCGCCTCCGAGCTCATATTAAAATCCCGCGCCTTGCTTTTCTTTAAAATTTTATACCGAAATTTTATTTTAAAGCCTCGCGCCGAAATTCTATCTGCGCGAAGCCCTATGCGTTAATGTGTCGCAAAAAAGCTCTGAATTTTAGCTTTATCGCTCGTTTTGCTAAGGGCTAACATCAGCAGCACGCGCGCCTTTTGCGGATTTAGATTATCTGCGGTTAGAAAGCCTAGCTTTGCGTCGTCCACTTCGGCACCCACGCTAGTGCTGCCGCTGCCCGTGCGGCTTGAGCGCACAATGGTCACGCCCGCTTCGCTAGCCTTTGCGAGCGCAGCCTGCAGATTCGGATATAAATTTCCATTGCCTACGCCCGCTACAACGATGCCCTTAGCGCCCTTTTGCACCGCTGCATCGACCAAATCGTCGCTATCTTGCGCGTGTCCATAGATGATATCGACGCGCGGCAAGGCTTTGAGATCCTTGATATTAAACTCGCTTGCGACGGTGTGTTTGCGAAGCGGCGCCATATAAAAATTTACGACGCCATAATTTACGGTGCCGATCTTGCCGGAATTCGGCGAGGCAAAAGCCGCAACGTTAGTAGTATTTGTTTTCGTAACCTCGCGCGCGGCGTGGATCTCGTCGTTCATTACTACAAGAGCGCCCTTTTCGCGAGCGTTTTTATCTGCCGCTACGCTTACGGCATTATAGATATTCAAGGGGCCGTCCGCGCTCATCGAATCGGCGTTTCGCATCGCGCCTACCAACACGATCGGTTTTTTAGATTTTACTACCAAGCTTAAAAAATACGCCGTCTCCTCCATCGTATCGGTTCCGTGCACGATGACGACGCCGTCTACGTCGTTTTTGGTAAGCAGCTCGCTTACGCGGTTTGCAAGCTTGAGCCAAATTTCATCGTTCATCTCCTGCGAGCCGATATTTGAAATTTGCTCACTTTTAATCGTAGCTAAATCCCCCAGCTGCGGTACTGCCGCTAAGATATCTTCTACGCCCTTAGAGCCTGAGGTATAGTTGCCCTCCGTGGCACTTGCGCTGCTTCCCGCGATAGTGCCGCCGGTAGCTAAAATATAAATATTTGGCTTCGCAGCAGCCAAAGATGACGCGATAAAAAACGTAATAAACGCAAATTTCTTGAGTAGCCCCATAGTTGCTCCTTAAAAAGTGATAAAATTTTTATAATTTAAGCAAAATTCTAGCATAAAATTTTTATTATATTTTATTTTGCTGCTATAATGCGCGAAAAATTTTGATTATTTTAAGGAAATTTTATGGGACTGAAAAGCGATAAATGGATCAGACAGATGTCGCAGCAGCACGATATGATAGTGCCCTTTTGCGAGGAAAATATAGGTCGCGGCGTCGTTAGCTACGGACTTTCCAGCTACGGATACGACATACGCGTAGCGCGCGAATTTAAAATTTTTACAAACGTCGGCGGAACGGTCGTCGATCCTAAAAATTTCGACGCAAAAAACGTCGTGGATTTTGAGGGCGACGTCTGCATCGTGCCGCCGAATTCCTTCGCGCTAGCGCGCACCATCGAATACTTCAAAATGCCGCGCGATGTGCTTGCGATCTGCCTAGGCAAAAGCACCTACGCGCGCTGCGGCATCATCGTAAACGTAACGCCCTTTGAACCCGGTTTTGAGGGGCACATCACGATTGAAATTTCCAACACCACGCCGCTGCCTGCAAAAATTTACGCGAACGAAGGCATCGCGCAGGTTTTGTTTTTGCAAGGAGATGAGCCGTGCGAGGTGAGCTACTGCGACAAAAAGGGCAAATACCAAAGCCAAAAGGGCATCACGCTGCCTAGAATTCTAAAGGATTAAACAATGAAAAATTTAATCATCGTAGAATCCCCCGCAAAAGCCAAAACTATCAAAAATTTCTTAGGCGACGATTACGACGTCATCGCGTCTAAAGGACATATCCGCGACCTACCGCAGAAAAAATTCGGCATCAAAATCAAAGATAAAAGCTTCGAGCCCGAATACGAAATCAGCGCCGATCACTATCAGATCGTAAAGCAGATAAAGACGCTCGCCAAAAAAGCGGATCAAATTTACCTCGCGACGGACGAGGACCGCGAGGGCGAGGCGATCGCTTATCATATCGCAGCTTCGATCGGCAAGCAGGCGCAGGAGCTGCCGCGCATCGTATTTCACGAGATCACCAAAAGCGCGATCTCAAACGCGCTAAGCTCGCCGCGCAAACTCAATATCGCAAGCGTAAACGCCCAACAAGCGCGCCGCCTGCTCGATCGCATCGTGGGCTATAAACTAAGTCCGCTTTTAAATTTAAAGATCCAGCGCGGCTTAAGCGCGGGTCGCGTCCAAAGCGCCGCGCTTAAGATCGTCGTCGATCGCGAGCGCGAAATTTTAAATTTTAAGCCGGTAGAATTTCACAGCATCGACGCGATTTTTAAAAAGGACTTAGAAGCCGAGCTCGTGGAATTTCGAGGCGAGAAGATGGAAAAGCTCTCGATCAAAAACGCGGCGCAAGCTAGCGAGATCGTCCTGACGCTGCAAAAAGACAAATTTAGCGTAGAGAGTATCGAGAGCAAATCGCGCAAGACGAATCCCTACCCGCCGTTTATGACCTCGACGCTGCAACAGGCGGCGAGCACGGCTCTGGGCTTTAATCCGCGCAAGACGATGAGCCTCGCGCAAAGCCTTTACGAGGGCGTTAATACCAAAAACGGCGGCGCGATCACCTACATGCGAACCGACTCGCTAAATATCGCTAAAGAAGCGATCGCAGCGGCTCGCGAGCTAATCGGCGAGCGCTTCGGCGAAAAATATCTGCCCAAAAGCGCGAATTTATACGCTACCAAAAGCAAAGGCGCGCAGGAAGCGCACGAAGCAATAAGGCCTACCGATCTAAAGCTTACCCCCGAGCTCGCGCAAAAAATCCTACCTCGCGACGAATACCGCCTTTACGCGCTCATCTACAACCGCTTCGTAGCCTCGCAGATGAGCCCTAGCGTCTCGCAGATCCAAACGATCATCGTGCGCGGCGAAGAGGGCGCGTTTAAGATCAGCGGACGCAAGGTGGAATTTGACGGATTTTACAAGGCTTACGGCGATCTGGATAAGGATAAAATTTTACCGAGCTTCGATGCGGGCGACGCGATGAGCCTGCAAAGCCTAAGTTCGCAGCAGCACTTTACTGAGCCTCCGGCGCGCTATTCGGAAGCAAGCCTCATCAAAAAGCTCGAAAGCCTCGGCATCGGCAGGCCCTCGACTTATGCGCCTACCATCTCGCTGCTTACTGCGCGCAACTACGTCAATATCGAGCAAAAGCACCTGGTGCCGAGCGAGATCGCCTTTAAGATCACCGAGATGCTGGAGCAAAATTTTAAAAATATCGTCGATAGCGAGTTTACCTCCAAAATGGAAGAGAAGCTCGACGACATCGCCGAAAACAAAGCGGACTGGCAGCAAATTTTAGCGGATTTCTACTACCCTTTTATGGACGAGATCGCCAAAGGAAAAACCTCGATCGCAAGCCAAAAGCTAGCCGAAAAGATCGGCGAAACCTGCCCGAACTGCGGCGGCGAGCTACTTAAGCGCCAGGGCAGATTCGGCGAGTTCATCGCTTGCTCGAACTATCCGAAATGCAAATACTCGCGCAACGCGGACGCCGGCACCGAGGGGGCGAGCGAGGAGAAGGCGGCGCCCGAAGTGCTAGATGAGAAATGCCCGCAGTGCGGTAAAAATTTGATCAAGCGCAAGGGCAGATACGGCGAGTTTATCGCTTGCGAGGGCTATCCGAAGTGCAAGTACTCGCGCAAAATCGAGGGCGCGGCGAAGGAGAAAAAGCCGCTGCTCTCCACGGGCGTTAAGTGTCCGAGCTGCGGCACGGGCGAGATCGTCGAGCGCTTCTCCAGACGCGGCAAATTCTACGGCTGCACGAACTACCCAAAATGCGGCTTTGTAAGCAACTACGCGCCGATTGCGCGCGCATGCCCGCAGTGCGGCAACTCATACATGCTCCGCAAAGAGCTGAAAAAAGGCAACTTCGCCGAGTGCCCGCAGTGCAAGCTTAAAGAAGAGATCGATTGATAATAGGCGTCATCTCGGACTCTCACCCTGAAACGGAGGTTGCCGCAAGCGCCATAGAATGGCTGCTCGCGCGCGGAGCGGATCTGCTCGTGCATGCAGAGGGCATCGTCGCGAGCGAGACGCTGCGGCTTTTGCGACAAAGCGGCAAGCCCTACTTCGCGGTTTTAGGGAACAACGACAAAGCGCTTGCGGAGCTAAAAAACGACTTCAACCTATACGACGAGCCATTTTGCACGGAGTTTGCAGGGCTGCGACTAAAAATAATGCACCATCCGTTTTATCTCTTTGACGAGGAGCCCGCAGCGCAAAATGAAGTAGATGGATTAAATTTAAACGCGTATCGCGCGGTAAATTTTCGCAAGGATTTCGGCGCAGACCTAGTCAAAAATTCTAGCTTTAACGATGAAGCAAACAGCGGCGCGAATTTAGGCTCAAACTGCGGAGCAGATCGCAGAGAAATTTTAATCTCAAATTCTAAAGTAGCGGATCACGTAATAAATTTAACCGCACCGAGCGTGAGCTTAAATTTGACTGTAAGTTCAGGCTCGGACGCAAACAACGAAGGCAAAAATTCCGTCCGAAATTCTAAATCGAATTTCTCCACCGTAGATTTAGACATAAACCCGTACTCAGGCGCTACGCGAAATTCTACGCCGATACGAGTCGCAAGCGGCGTGGCATATCAAAGCCTCGTCACAAAAATAGGGGCTGTAAATCCCATCATAGATAAAAATTACCTGACGGCGTCGTATCGGGGCTTTATTACGATAAGCCCGAGCTACGACACACAAAATTTTACCCTTTATTGCGGCAAAAATTCCGACCGAAGCCAAAGCAAAAATTCTGCGCCTGCAATCCTTAATCAAATTCCAGGCGCTCTTATCTCGAGCAAAAATTTCTCTCCGAGTTTCGCCGCACCCAATCTAAAATCTGCGCTACGCAGCGATAAGAATTCTATACAAAATCTCAGCGGGAATTCCGTTCAAAATTCTAATTCCGCAGCTCAAGCCACGCAGGATTTAAACTTTGCGGCGACATATAAAAGTGCGATTCTCACGGCGGCGAGCGTAAAATACGCTTTGCTTCAAAATTCCGTGCTGCCTCAGAATTTTACCTCCTCGCAAAACTCCGCCTCATCGCAAAATTTCGTCCTACCGCCAAACTTCGCGAGAGAGGGCTGCAAAACGCCACTCGGATACGTTAAAATTTACGATCACGTCCGTTTTTTCGCTGCGGTAGCGGATCGCTACGTCACATCGATGGATTACCGACGATATGGCAACGGCGAATTGAAAGGACTTGCCGATAAGCGGGGTATATCAAAAAACGGCACATCGGCGCACCAAAATAGCGCGATGAGAAATCAAAACACCGCGGCGATGGATTGGTGCGACGTATCGATAGATAAAAACGCTACGGCGGCATATCGGCAAAATTACGCAGCGGTGGGTTATTACCACATGGCAGCGAATCAAAACACTTTAGCGACGCAAAATTTAAATTTACGGCGCGTTTGTGCTAAATCCGGGCGAGATTTGCGGACGCAAAAAGAGGCTTTTCGAGTTTGCCTGTGTTGTGGTGCAAGAGCAAAAATTGCGCGCATCTCGTCTCCGTTCGCAGCGCAAAGAACTATAAAGCGACCGAAAGGAAGTCTTGAAATGATACGAAAAGCCCATGGGGCAGCCAGAGAAAATGCTAGAAAGATGCGAAAAAATTCTAAAACAGTGCGGGAAAAATCTAAAAGGGTGCGAGGCCAAAGCGTATGAATGAAATTTACGTCCTAATCGCGCTATCGTTTTTGACCTTTGCTTCGCCCTTTTTGGCTAGCTTAGCTAGAATTCCGCTCTCGCCCATGGAGATCATGCTTGGCATCATAGCTGCAAATTTAGGGCTTTTGCCGCCAAGCGCGACCTTCGATCTGGCCGCTCAGATCGGCTTTTGCTACCTTATGTTTTTGGCGGGCTGCGAGGTGGATTTCCGCGCGCTGCTTACGATGCCACGCAAAATTTTGCGGCTGATCCTAATCTTTTTGGCGCTGCTTTATATCCTAAGCGCGCTTGCGGTTTGGATATTTGAACTGCCGCAGATGCTTATCATCGCAGCGCCTCTGATGAGCGTCGGGCTGCTTTCGGCGCTGTATAAGGAGTACGGCAAGGATCAAGCGTGGCTCAATCTCGCGATGCCAGCGGGCGTGATCGGCGAGCTCATCAGCATCGCCGTCCTCACAGTGGGCGGCATCTACCTTAAAAACGGCTTCGGCGTGGAGATGGCGCTTCACATCGGCGCGCTTTTGGGCTTTTCCGTGGCAGCCCTAGCGGTTTTTAAAGGGCTTGAAATTTTATTTTGGTGGTTCCCCGCGCTAAAAACGGTCATCATGCCCAAGTACGACAAAAACGAAAAGGACGTGCGATTTGCGATGGCGCTGTTTTGCCTCATCTGCGCCGGAGTGATGCTTTTGGGGCTTGAGGTCGTCATCGGCGCCTTCATCGCAGGCACGTTTCTGCCGACCTTTTTCTCTCACAAGGACGACCTCATCGAGAAGCTTTCGTCGTTCGGCTTTGGCTTTTTGGTGCCGATATTTTTCATACACACCGGAGCCGTGATCAAGCTAGAAGCGCTTCTTATGCCCGGAGTGATGAGCTTTGCCGCGAGCCTAGCGGCGCTGATGTTTGGCATCAGGCTGCTTGCGAGCGCTACGTTTTTAAGCACCCTGGGGCGCAAAGGCGCGGTGCTTTTCGCGCTATCGCTATGCATGCCGCTAACCCTCGTCATCGCCACGGCGACGCTTTTTTACTCCACCGCCGCGATCTCGCAAGAGATATACTTCGCGATGATCATCGCCTCGCTGATAGAGGCGCTCGTGTCGATGATTTTGATAAATTTTATTTACAAGAAATTTTAGGACGGGGGTTTAAAATTTTGAAATTATAGGATTTTGGAATTTTAGAATTTTAAAATTCTGCGGAATTCTAGAATTTTATAAAATTTGGTTTTATGCAGGATTAAGATGGAGTTAAATTTAAAGCTCTATTTTGCGGCTCAATCGGTTAGGTCTTGAAGTTCCATGGTGTAGTTTGGCTCCTCTCCGAACAAATCACGATCTCTATATGCCTCTAAAATTTCTTTTAGTAAATATAAAATATCTTGCTTATTAAGACTTTGCGTATGATTTGGTTTTAAATCTAGGAGTTTCCAAATCCTATGAAATTCCTCTGGAACTAATTTCCTATCAATATTTACCTCATGATCTATAATCATCTCTATAATTTCACCTTTATGATATAATATCCAAATAGACTTTGTATCGTAATCGTGGTCGTGTTCATAGCCTGGAAAGCTATAAAGAAACCAAGCCCAGCAATCTCTCTCCCTATCAATAGTCCATCGTGACTCATTAATAAAAGTCTCATAGTATGGATTATATTTGTAGTAAATTTCACTCAATCCATACTTTTTATCATCCTCTTTAGTGATGATTGCATTTTCAAACGCCATCTACGCTCCTTGGAATTTAAAATTTAACGTGCAAACAGAAATTTCAAGCGCAAATTTTATGCAAAATTTCGCGACGCAGCCGAAAACGGCAAGCATGGAAACTTCAAACTCGCCGCGGATATATTTGCTTTCGCTAGCCGCGGCAAAGCAAACGCGGCTCGTTAGCAAAGCTATCAATAAAATTAATCGCAGCAACCCATCCGCAAAATAGCATAACTGCACGATTTGCGGATGGGCTAATAAAACCAAAGCGAGCCGATTAAAATTTAAGCTTTAGCTTGCGGCGCTTAAAAACCGATTAAGCTTAGACGCGGTGCGAGCAGCGTACCGCGACGCGGCGTCAAAGCTTCAAGCTACATTAAGACCGGAATTTTGGTCTTTTGTAGGAAGTATTTCGACGCGCCACCTAAGAATATCTCCTTTATGCCGCTGTCTGAGTGCAAGCCCGCGACGATTAGATCGAAATCGCCCGCGTCGGCGTACTCTAGCAACACCTGCCCCGGGATCTTGCCGTCTGCGTTTAGCGTCTCGAAAACATCGATTTTAACGTCGTGCAGAGCCAGATAGTCGCTTATGCGGCGCTTCGTTTCGGCAAGATCATCCTGAAGGTAGTGGTTTGCGGTGATGACGGTGACGGATTTAGCGCGCTGTAAAAGCTCTAGCGAATTATCAAGCGCCCGCGCAGATGCCGCAGTGCCGGTAAGCGAAACTAAAATTTTATCCGCCTTAAACTCCCGCAGCTTGCGCGGTATGACGATACAAGGCTTGCCGCTTTTGGTTACCGCAGCCTCAAATGTGCCCGTGATAGAGCCCGTAGGCGGCACGGAGACCAGCACCAAATCGCAATATTTGGAGTATTTCTCGACCAGCTCGGAGCGGATGCCTACCATATGTCTCAAAGCGGCACTATTTGGGACGTGATCGTCGTCATTTTGATCTAAGCCAAGCTTGGCGCATTCGGCGTCGAAGATCGCTTTGATCACCTCGCGCTCGGCCTGCATCTCGTCTCCTGCGGATTTTAAAAACTCCTCCATCAGCACGCCGCCTTTTAGCGTCATGCGGACGTTGTAGATCATCTTAGGATCGAGCTGGCACGCCATTATGTTGATGTGCGTGCCGAAAAATTTATTTACGAGCAGCGCTCCGTGTATGCGCTCGGCTAGCTCCTCGCCGCCACCGATAGGGAAAAAAATCTTTTTAAGCTGCATCTCATACTCCTATTAAAATTTTAAGCTAATTCCAGTGAAATTTTAGTGCCTTTCTGATCGGTCACGCGCACTCGCACCACGTCGCCCGCCTTGTAAGGCGTCGTGATAAATTTAGCGCGCAGCAATCCGTCCACGCCGTCTCGCAGCGAGATAAAGGTGCCGAAATCCAGTACGCTTTGCACCACGCCGTCAAACTCCTCGCCGATCTGAAATTTTACCTCTTTGCGTTCACCGCGCGGCTTGCGAAAATCGCGAGAATTTGAGACTATCGATAAAATTTTCTCTTTCGCGCCCGATACGCCGCTAGCTTTGGCGCCTTGGATCTTGACCTCGCCCTTTTCACGATCCAGATCGATATTTACGCCGAAGCTTTCGGTAATCTCTTTGATGACCTTGCCGCCCTGACCGATGATGTCGGGGATTTTGCTCGCCTCGACGCTAAAAATTTCAAGCTTTGGAAGCACGTCCCTATTTATAACGATCGCCGTATCCGCTTGCTCCATAAGGCCCAAAATATGCGCGCGAGCCTGCCTTGCCTGCGCGAGAGCTTCTTTTAAAACCTCCAGGCTGATGCCGCCGAGCTTGATATCCATCTGAAGCGCGGTGATGCCTTCATAGGTGCCCGCGACCTTAAAATCCATATCGCCGTCGTGATCCTCAAGCCCCATTATGTCGGTTAGCACGGCGTGTTTTTCGCCCTCAAAAATCAAGCCCATCGCGACGCCCGCAACGAGCTTTAGCGTAGGTACGCCCGCCGCCCGAAGCGATAGCGCGCCGCCGCAGACCGAAGCCATCGAGCTTGAGCCATTGCTCTCTAAAATTTCGCTCACCACGCGGATAGACTGCGGCGAGTTTAGATCGATGCTCGGATACAGCGCTCTTTTGGCTAAATTTCCATGCCCTAGCTCGCGTCTGCCTGGGCTTTTGAGCGGGCTTGCTTCGCCGACGCAAAAGCCCGGGAAGTTGTAGTTAAACATAAATCGCTCGCTGATCGGCTCAAGCTGCGTTAGGCTGTCGCTTAGCTGCGCGTCGCTATCGCCGCCCAGCGTAGTGACGACCAAAGCTTGCGTCTGCCCGCGCGTAAATAGGCAGCTTCCGTGCGCGCACGGTAGGATATTTGTCTCAATACTGATCGGACGCACCTCATCAAGCGCGCGTCCGTCGGCTCTGCGGTGATCCTCGATGATCTGCGTGCGGATGATGCCGCGCTTATACTTGCCGATGACGCTAGAGATCACCTCTTTGCTCCACTCATTTTGCACCGCAGCCTCGGTCGCTAAAATTTGATCCACGATTTTATTTAGCTCGGTAGCGCGTTCGCTCTTTGCCATCTGATTGATCGCCGCTTTGACGGCGTCTTTGTAGTTCGCGTCGATAAAATCCGCGATATCCTCATCCTCGATCTCGGGCTTGTATTCCAGGCTCGCATCCGGCTTTTTAAGCGGCAAAAAAGCCTCTTCGTAAGCGCCCGAGCCCACATTTATCGCCTTTGCGGCAAAATCGATCGCATCTACCATCAGATCTTCGCTAAATTCATTCATCTGCTGTACGCCGCCATTAATCTGCGGCAGGGAGCGCATCTCGATCATCAAAAGCTCATCGCCGACGCCCGCTACGTAAAGATCAAGCGCGCTAGCTTTAAGCGCGGAGTTGCTCGGATTTAAGATGAAGTTTCCGTTTTGATAGCCTATGCGCACGCCGCAAACCGGCGCTTTAATCGGGATGTCGCTAAGATACAGCGCCGCAGACGCCGCATTAAGAGCGACGACTTGCAGATCGACCTCCGGATCTGCCGATAGCACGTAAACTACGATCTGCGTCGGATATGCGTATCCCTTCGGAAAGAGCGGGCGCAGCGAACGGTCTATGATGCGGCTGGTAAGCGTCTCAAAATCGCCCGGCTTGGTCTCGCGCTTGATGTAGCCTCCTGGGATTCTGCCCGCTGCGTACATCTTTTCGATATATTGAACGGTAAGGGGTAAAAAGTCCTCTTGTACCTGCGTCTCTTCGCGCGCTACGGTAGCCAGCACGACGGTATTTTTTACGCGCAAAAGCGCCGCACCCGCGGCTTGCTTTGCGACCTTATTGATATCGAAAATTTCGGTATTGCCATTTACTTCAATTTTGCACTGCATTAATTTTCTCCTTGTTTTTGTTGGTTTCGTGAAACGGCAGATAAAGCGGGCATTTGTTTAAAATTTGCATTATCTCCTCCGCGCTTGAGAGCGTTTTTTCTTTGTAATAAAAATCCACATTCACAAAGTCTCTGATCTTGTGAACGGCATAAATTCCATCTACTAGCATGGCGATCTCATCTGCATTATCGCTGCCGATAACGGGCGTGGCATAAAAGATCGCTTTGGCGTTTAAGCTTACGAGCGTCTTTATGCAAGTAAGTGCGGTCAGCCCGCTCTCACACCCCTCATCTACCAAGATGACGTTTTTTTTCTCTAAATTTCCCAAAAGCTCGCCCTTGCGAAATTTATACATGTTTTTTAAAATTTTCTCCTCATAAAGTCTGTTCGCCTGCCCGTAAACATAATCCAGGCTGATGCCGAAGCTTCGCACGAGCTCATCCACCATCACGATCTCTTGGGTCTCGCTTACGCACGCGATCGCGCATTCCGGATTATTTGGCGCCAAAACGGGCTCTGTAAATAAAAACTCATAAGCAAGCCCCAGCTTTAGAGCAAGATGGTTTGCGATAGAAAGCGACTCCAAAGACTGGGCGATTATTAGAAAATTTTCGTTTTTGATCACGGTAGCGGGTAAAATTTCTGCGAGTTTCATCGCGGCGTCGATTTGGTTTTCAAACATCAGCTCAGCTCTAGGCGTCATTATTTTTCGCTTCCGTATTCGCTATTTACCGAAAAATCATACCCCACTCCGCCGAACGGATAGAAATTTACGAGAAAGTAAATTCCGCGCTCCTTGCTTGCTTTGCTGTAGCCCGTCGTACTGGTATTTTTAGGCTCAATATCCTCTTGATACACAAAAGAGTAATTCCAACACTTGCGCGTATGAGAAAGTCCCACACGCCACATTTTAGAATAAGATCGCTCCAAGTCGTAATCCCAACGCCCAAAAATTTTATTATTCCTAGGCAAATTTACCGAAGCGTTTACGATGCCGTAGTTATCTTTCGTATAGCGTTTAGGCTCCATGCTTAGCTTTTCGTATTCGTAAGCGTGACTAAGTCCAAAGCTAAAGTCGTCGTTAGAGTAGTTGGCGTAGGTATAGACCTTATCGAAGCTTTTATATTTATGCGAGTAGGTAAAGCGGTTTCCGATATTTAGCCCATTTGCAAAATACGCATCGATGCGGTGTTCTAAATCATCAAACTCGTGATCGTCGAAGTCATATCGCTGCTTGACGCTATGGCGTAAAAATTTACGTCCGTCTTCATTATAGAAAAACTGCGTCATACTTAAAGCTGCATTTTCGTGGGTGTATTCGTCGCTAAGCTCGCTTAAGAAGTTATCCTCCCAATAAAGCGAGTCTTGCAAGTTACCCAGCCGCGAACGATCTACTGCGCCGCGAGCAAGGTCGTATTTATACTGATGATACTTTAAAATTCTATCCTCGATGTCGCCTTGCTGCCATCCGGGAATTCTAAAATCCGCCCTCCAGCTCATCGTATGATACAAGCTATCGTAAGCCCTGGCTACGTCGGTGTAGAGTGAAAGCTCGGTGTATTGATTAGCGTAAAAAGTGCTTTTATCCTCGCCAAGATCACCGTTTGCGTAGTAAAATTTATCGTGCCAATCGATATTAGTCATATACACTCGCTCGGTAAAGGCGAAATTTAAATAATCCGCCAGTAGTGGCGTGCTTATACTAATCGGCACGTCGAACTCGTATTGGCGAGCAGTCGCGCCCTCCCATCTGGTGTAATTACGCGCTTTTGCATCAAGCGAATAGAGCAAATTCGGCAGCCCCAAATCGTTGCTAAATTTATGATATTGCAGCGTCGGAAGCTCTTGGACGGTATCTTCGTTGCGGAAGGTATTATCGGCGTTTAGCTTACTCGTATCGATGTAGTAGCGTCCATAAACGCCAAAATAGTGCTCGTCTGAGGTCAAATAATAATTCAGCCGTGAAGTTACGAGCGAGTTATCCGCATCGTCGCCAAGACCTCCCTTTTCCTTCAGATCGTAGTATTCAAGGTCGTTTAGCTGGGTAAAATCGATCCATAAATTTTCGCGCAGATCGCCGTCTAGCAGATAGGTCGCAAGCTTGCTGCGATCGTATTGAACTTCAAAGCCGTGATGGCGCTCATTTTTGTATTCGAGGCGTTTTTGCGCTCGCGAGAAGTTATCGAAAACTCCGCCTCTAATCTCGCCGTAAGAATACGGCGACTCCGTAAATCGAAATGTCCCGTATGCGCCAAAGCCCCTGCGCGTGCGCACCTGCGGATCGAGCTGAAAATCCCAGCTGTCGTAAGGCGCAAAATAGATCGGCTGCTTGTAATAAATTCCTTCCTTGCTAATGTAGCCAGCCTCTGGAGGCAGCAAGCCCGTGCGGCGCGTGCGATCAGTCGGGAAGCCGAAATACGGCAGATAGAGCACCGGCACGTCACCCACATAAAATCTCGGATTAAAAAGATGGAGGAATTTGCTCTCTTTATTGAGCATGCCGCTACTAAATTTGATGCGCCAATCGGGATCGGTGACATTGCAGCTAGATACGCTGGAGCCCTCCACGCGGTAATACTCGCTGTCGCTGCAGCTGGCGTCGTTTTGCATCCAAAGCTCGGAGTCCTTGTCCATCATAAAATTTACGTCGGCTTGCTGCTTATCGTTTTTCAGATCGATTTTGACATGCTGCGCACGCGTAGTTTCACTGCTGCCGCGCATTGCATTGACATTGCCGAAAAGCTCGATGATGCCGTTTTGCTCGTCGTATGTAGCGCGATCGGCGGTGATAAAGTAGTCCTGCGAATACACCGTTACGTTGCCGCTCGCTTCCGTCAAAAAGCCGTTTTTCTCGACATTATCTGCTATAAGCTCGACGTCTTGGACCTTTGCGCTCGCACTACTTGCTAAAAGAGCGCTAAAACTAAGCGCTAGAATTTTAAATTTTTTACTCTTTTTCAATCTCTACCACCAATGTTTTCGCCGCCATATCATGCAGGCTCTGACGCGAGTTCGTAAAAAGCGCCACCAAAAATCCCATATAAAAGATCATCTCGCTTATCAACCTAACCGCCGCGCGGATCGCTGCAGTAGCGATATCCATAGAGCTGCCGTCAGCGCGGACGCAATAAATTTTAACCGCAAGCTTGCCTAGCGTCGCGCCGTATAGATAGACAAAAATCGCTTGATATAAAAATTTTATTATCGCGTAATGCAAAATGAATTTTGAAGCGATCTTTTGTACCTCAAGATTGCTTCCGCTCTGCGCCGCTGCAACAAGCTCTGGCTCGTCGATAGCAAATAGCACGACCACAAAAAGCGTTACGCTCACCGCTTCGTCGATACCAAATGCGATTACGCGCTTGCCAAGCGGAGCGACGATCAAATTTTATCTCTTAAGGCTTGGTGCGCGATATCGCGCCTATACTGCGCGCCGCTAAATTTTATATTTTCGCACAGCGCGTAAGCCGCGTCCCGCGCCTGCTTTAGGCTCTGTGCGACGCCCACGCTTACCAAAACGCGCCCGCCGCTAGCGTAAATCTGCCCCTCCCGCTCGCTCACGCCTGCATAGCAGATATGCGCGTCCGCAGGAATTTCGCCAACCTCGATCAAAGCAGGCTGCGAAGAGCCGTAAGGGTAGCGCTCGCTAGCCATCACGACGCCCACTGCGAATCGCTCTTTCAAACTTATGCTGTTTAGCTTGCCTACGGCGGCGTTGTATAAAATTTCGCTCAAATTTCCGTCAATTAGCGGCATCAAAACCTCGCACTCCGGATCGCCGAAGCGGACGTTGTACTCCAGTACGTAAGGCTCGCCGCTCACGATCATAAGCCCCACGAACAGCACGCCGCAAAATGGCGTGTCCTGCTGCCTCATCCCTTTTAGCGTAGGCGCTACGATCTCGCTTTCTACTCTTTTTATCAGCGCGGTATCCGCTAGCGGGCTTGGCGCATAGGCTCCCATGCCGCCGGTGTTCGGGCCAAGATCGCCGTCAAGCAATTTTTTGTGATCCTGCGCTACGGGCAGACTTACGAAATTCTCCCCGTCGCAGATCGCAAAAAAACTCAGCTCGAAGCCCTCTAAAAACTCCTCCACGACGACACGCTTGCCCGCTTCGCCGAAGCTTTCGCCGCTTAGCATATCCGCGGCGGCTTTTTTAGCTTCATCTTTGGAGTTTGCGATGATGACGCCCTTGCCTGCGCACAAGCCGTCCGCCTTGACCACTACGCGGCCGTTTAGAGTATCGATAAATTTTGAAATTTCGGATAGATCGTCGCTGCTTAGAAATTTTGCGGTTTTAATATGATTTCGCGCTAGAAAGTCCTTCATATAGGCTTTAGAGCCCTCTAGCTTCGCCGCAACGGCGCTGGGGCCGAATATCGCGAGGCCTTGCGCTTTGAAAATATCCACGATACCTTTTGTAAGAGGCTCTTCGGCGCCTACGACGGTAAGGGCTACGTCGTTGTTTTTGGCAAAGAGCGCGAGTTCATTAAAATCTTTTAAATCTAAATTTTTACCGAGCGCCTTAGTAGCGCCGTTTCCCGGAGCAAAATACAGATTTAAAACGTTTTTATCCTCGCGAAGCCTTAGCCCGATCGCGTATTCTCTACCGCCGCCGCCGATTATTAGGATATTCAATGAAGCCTCCGTAACGTAAAAAACCCAAGTGAGCGTTGCGTAAAAAGAATCGGCTCAAACAAAGCCAATCTTGCAACTAGGAAAAATCTCTAGGTCGCAACCCGTAACTTTAAAAAAGCTCGAGCCGAGCCGCGTCACACGGACCTCTCACGTCGTCGCTTATACAAATATGTTGAACCCTCATATAAAACGCTCTCGCTTCACCCAGGCTTGGGCAAAATTATAGTCAAAATTTGCTTAAACTATGGCAAAAGCGCCAGATCGACGCAGGATTTTATCGACATTCTTTCGCAGATTATCGGCTCGCAAAACTCGCTCAAAACGCTCGCCGTCGTCTTGCCGATACAGATCGCCTTGTAGCTCCCGTCCCAGCCGAAATTTGCGGTAAAGCCGCGAACGTTTTTAGGAGAGGTAAAAATCAGCGTGCTGCCTTGCGGCGGCTTTGCGGCGGCAGGCAGGCTAAGGACGCAATTTTCATAGGCGGCCACGCTTTGCAGCCGCACGCCGGCGCTAGATAGAATTTGCTCCAGTTTCGATACCGTCTGCCTCGCGCGCAGATACAGCGCGTCTGCGCCTTGCAAGAGCGGCGCGATCTCCGCGGCAAACTCATTTCCGTGCCCGTGTAGCGCCGTGTAGATATCGCGAAATCCAAACTCGCGCGCAGCCGCAGCGCACGGCTCGCCGATAGCGTAAACGGGCGTATCTAAATCAAGTGAAATTTCATTAAATTTTATCGCCGCCACCGCATTTTTGGAGGTAAAGATTAGTGCGCCCGTATGCGCAGGCAGGCTAAATTTGAGAAATTCTATCTTGCAGACCGCAAGCTGCCTCACCTGCGGATGATCAAATCTCGTATTAGACACCAAATATATCAAAACGCCCTCCATGTTTAAATTTGCTTGAGCCTTGCCCCTGCCTTCACGACGCGCAGAAACGAAGAAAATGCCGCTTCATTTGCTTTGATTAAATTCCGTTCGCGCCTTATCGATTACGTGCATGCCGCTTAACGCTTAAATTTATTTTGATTAAATTTTGCTCTCGAAAAAATCCGAGCCACCGTCATTAATCTTTGAGTTCAAATTCAATTCTGCTCCGCGCCCCTCGACGCCGATTAAAAACTTGCCGCGAGGCGCGCTCCGCACACAGCTAACGCGCCGCCGCTCGCTAATCCCGCCCAGCCCGTGCATGTATCCACACAGACCGCCGAAGTTTCAAATTTAAAGACACGACTGCAAAATTCTAAAATTTTGCCACCTTAGCCCTCAAATTTCGATATCGGGCCCTATCCTTCTATTTCGCAGGTCGCAAACGGTACCGCCCCGCCCAAACTTAGCACTAAATTTCGCCCGAGCACCCGTGCGGTACTTAGCCCCTTAAATTTAGCCTTTCAGCCACTCGTTTAAAATTTCAATCTGCGCCGCCACGCTCTCATTTGCCGTGCCTCCTTGCGACTTGCGCGCCTCCTTGGAAGCGTTTAGATCAAGAAATTTAACCGCACCCGCGCCCAAGCTTTCATCCACGCTAGCAAGCTGCTGCGCATTTAGCTCGCTCAAATCCAGGCCCAAATTTTCCGCATACGCCACGGCCTTTCCCGTGATGAAGTGCGCCTGCCTAAACGGCACGTTTTTCTCCCGCACGAGATAGTCAGCCAGATCGGTTGCCGTGAGGTGCCCGCGGCGCGTCATCGCGAGCATATTTTGCTCGTTAAATTTAGCCGTTTTTAGCATCTGTTCTAAAATTTCAAGGCTCGCAAGCGCTGTAGAGACGCTATCAAAAACGCCCTCCTTGTCCTCTTGCATGTCCTTGTTGTAGGCTAGCGGCAAGCCCTTCATCACCGTTAGCAGCGCGACGAGATTGCCGTTTACGCGCCCCGTTTTGCCGCGGATTAGCTCGGCGACGTCGGGATTTTTCTTCTGCGGCATGATCGAGCTGCCCGTACTGTACGCGTCGCTGATCGTGACAAAGCCGAACTCCTGCGAGCTCCACAAGATGAGCTCCTCGCACAGGCGCGACGCATGCGTCATCAGCACGCTTACGTTAAACAAAATCTCCAGCGCGAAATCGCGGTCGCTGACGCTATCCATCGCGTTTGGCGTCGCTCCCGCAAAGCCTAGCTGTCGCGCGACCAGCTCGCGGTTTATAGGATGCGGCGTGCCCGCAAGCGCTGCCGAGCCCAGCGGACAGAGGTTGTTTCGCTCGCGCGAGCTAGCAAAGCGCTCGTAGTCGCGGCGAAACATAAACGCGTAAGCTAGCAAATGATAGGCAAGGCTCACTGGCTGAGCGTGTTGAAGGTGCGTGTAGCCGGGCATAAGCGTGTCCGCGTGCTCGCTAGCTATATCTCGCAGAGCCTCTACTAGCTCGCGAGTTTTTTCGGCGAGCGCAGCGCCGCTTTTAAGCACGTAGAGGCGAAAATCAAGCGCGACCTGATCGTTTCTGCTGCGCGCGGTGTGCAGCCTACCGCCAAGATCGCTTCCGATGAGCTCGCTTAGGCGCTTTTCGACCGCCATGTGGATGTCCTCGTCGGCGGTTTTAAACTCAAATTTTCCGCTTTTTATCTCTTCAAATACGGCATCAAGCCCGGCGACGATCTTTTCGCTATCCTCAGGCTTTAGAATCCCGCAGGCACCGAGCATTCTTGCGTGCGCCTTGCTGCCCGCGATATCCTCCTGCCAAAGCGCCCTATCAAAGCCGATCGAGGCGTTAAACTCCTCCAAAAGCGCCGAACTCGCCTCGCTAAAGCGCCCCTCCCACATTTTTTTCACGCTCGCTCCTTCGTTTAAATTTTCGGTGATTTTATAAAATTTTAAATCTCGCCGCACAAGATTTGCGGGCGAGAAAAAGGCTAAAACGCGGTAAATTTCTAAAAAATGCGTGTGTTGCTTCGCACACCAGCTTTAGACTTTTACGCGCTGTAAATTTAATACTCTAAAGCCACTTTTGACTTATTCAATCCACTTTACTACGTCATCCATGCTGCGGCGGATCTTTTGCGGTTGCGGTTTTACGCGGTAGCCGAAAGGCACTAGCAGCGCCACGCGGCGATCGTTCCAATCAATGCCTAAAATTTCATTTAGCGCCGCGCGATCAAAGCCCTCCATAGGGCAGCTGTCGATGCCGCGGCTTGCGGCCTCGTTCATCATTGCTAAAGCTGCGAACATGCACTGCGCGTGCGACCAATTAAATAGCTCCTCATCGTCGTTGTGAAAATAACCGCTTAAAAAATCTTGATAAAATTTATGCCTGTCGCCGATATATTTGGGCGCTTCGTCTTTTCTGCGTGTAATCATTCGCTCGATATAATCACTTCCTAGTTTTATGTCCTTGATCTTTGCTAAAATCACGACCAGATGTGAGCAAGAGGTGATCTGCGGCTGATTCCACGATTTTTCGCGGATCTGCTCGCGCAGCGCCTTGTTTTGCACAACCAAAAAGTCCCATTGCTCTAGTCCCGTAGAACTAGGTGCTAGGATGCCCGCCTGCAAAATGGCGTCAAAATCGGCTTTACCGATTTTTTTGTTCTCGTCAAAAATTTTGCACGCATGGCGAAATTTCATAATCTCTAAATGTGTCATAGTCTCTCCTTAATTAGAATTTTTGTAGATCAAATACCCGCCATCTTTACGTCTGATACTGAGGTTACCCTCATGCGAGCGCACGCCGATGCGGTAGTAGCCGTCCTCTTTAGTGACATTAATGTCGCTAAAACCGCCGATATTTACAGCAAAGCTCGCGCCGCTAAGCGGGATCTCTTGGCGCCAAAACTCCGCTTCAAGTGCACCCGAAGCATTTGCATCGGAGCTTTTGAAATCGTCTGCGGTGATGAGCTGCACGCTGTCTTTGCGGATGACGAATTTTAGTCCGTCATCAAATTTAAGCGTCTCTAACGGCAGCTCCAGGCGCGGCGCGAAGCTAGGTGTGATGCCACTTTGCGAGACCTGCTTTTGTAAATTTGGATCAGTCGAAGTAACCGAGACGTCCAGTGCCCTATGTAGCGCGGGTTTGGCGCTAGCGCTTAGCACGAAGTCATCGTGCCAATCAATCGAGCGATTGATATCAACGATCTTTTCGTGCAGAGCCCCGTCATCGTCCCTATATCGCACAATCAGGCTTTCGATCGTAAGAGCGTCGGAGGGAAGCGCAAAGGTTTGCTGCGTGAAATTTTTAGGCGCGGGCGTATTTTGCGGCGCGGCGGCGGAACTTTGCGCCGGATTGGAATTTTGTGGAGCAGATTGCGCGTTTTGTTGCATAGTGGAGTTTTGCACCGTAGAATTTTGATCTGTAGAATTCTGTGCTGCCTTAAAATTTTGCGTTATTGTAGAATTTAACTCGCTTACTTCCGGCACGATCGGTAACTCATCAAGAGGCGGAAGCGTCGCAACTGAAGGCTGCGCAGAAGAGTTCAGCTCCGTTTTTATGACCTGCGAAGGAGCGCC
>CAURUA010000014.1:0-40612 GCA_963528045.1 uncultured Campylobacter sp.
CGTATTCATCTGCCGCCGCCTTTTAAATTTGCAAAAAATTCCTCGCCAAAGCTCAAGAAAAACTGCTTTGCCGCGCGGCCGCTGCGGCTTGCGCGAAGCATCGCAAACTCCCTTGCCTTTGCGTGCAGCGCATCTAAATTTGCGGCAAAGCTCAAGCGAAATTCTGCCGCGCTCATACCTTGCGCAGCCGCAAAATAGGCATCTACGATCCCTAAATACTCCCGCATGCTCCCGCCGTAAAAGCTTAGTTGCAGCCCGAAGCGCTCGCTCAGGCTGATTCGCTCGTTCGCCGCGTCGCTTAGGTGCAGCTCGCCGCGGCTGATCTGCGCGGCGTCGTTATCGCTTGCGCATTCGCCTACGATGTGGCGGCGGTTGGACGTCGCATACATCAGCACGTTGCGCGGCGCGCGCTCCAGCGAGCCCTCTAGCAGCGGCTTAAGGTGCTTGTAGCCGCTCTCGCCGAGCTCAAAGCTCAAATCGTCGCAAAAGATGATAAATTTAAAGCTCGCTTCGCGGATCGCGTCGATTATATCCACGAGATAACCCAGATCGTCCCTGCCGATCTCGATGATCTTAAGACCTTGCGGGATAAATTTAGAAAAAACCGCCTTTGCAAGGCTTGATTTGCCGCAGCCGCTCTCGCCCCATAGTAGCGCGTGGTTGGCGCTCGCGCCGCGCAGGAAGGCGTCCGTGTTTTTTATAAGAGCCGATTTTTGGCTCTCTAGCCCCACGAGCGCGTCAAGATCGGTAAAATCGACGTCGCGGACGATCTTTAGCGCCTTTTTATTTGCGCGAAAGACGGCGACCTGCACTGTGCGCCAATCAATCGTGCTAAAATCGCTGAAATAAATTTGCTCGCCGGCGCCGCTCTGCACGCTTTTTAGGACGGCTTGCGGCGCTAAATTTAAACCGCTCGCTGCGTTTAAATTTAGCCCTTCGCTTCTGCTTTTGCTAGCGCTTTTTTTGATATTTTTATCGCAAGTTTGCATTTTTTAGCTCCCTTCGCAGATAGATTAAAATTTCGTTTATCACGTCGTCATCGTCGCGCGTCTGTGCCTTTAATCGCACCTTATCGCCGTTTGCAAGGGTGATCAAGATATTTTCATCCATGCTCGAAATCACGCGCAAGCCAAGTTTCGTAGCCAAAACCTTAATCATCATCACGTCGATGAATTGCTTGGTGTAGATATCCGCGCGCCCGAAGCGATCCTCGATCTCGCCGAAAATTTCAAGTACTTCGCTCGCCTCGGCGCACTTGCTAAGCCGCCTGTAAAGATCTAGGCGCAGGCGATCCTCTCTGATAAATTCCGAGTTTAAAAAGGCGTTTACGGAAATTTTAAGCTCCACGCTCGCAGCGGCGCTCTTTCTGCTTAGCAGCTTGCCGATCTCCTCTTCGAGCATCTTTAGATAAAGCGAGTAGCCGATCGCTTCGATATGCCCGCTCTGTGCCTCTCCGAGCAGGTTTCCGCCACCGCGAATTTCAAGATCGTGATACGCTAGCACCGAGCCGCTGCCCAAAAATGAGTTGCTCTCAAGCGCTACGAGCCGCTTTAGCGCGTCCTGCGTAAGAGCGGTTTTATCCTCGATCAAAAAGTAGCAAAAGCCCTGTTTGTTGCTGCGTCCGACGCGACCGCGCAGCTGGTGCAGATCGGCGATACCGAATTTACCCGCGTTTTCGACGATGATCGTATTTACGCGCGGCATATGAATGCCGCTTTCTACAATGCTGGTGCAGAGCAGCAGATCGTATTCGCCCGCTACAAATTTTAAAATTTCATCCTCCGTAGTTTTAGCGTCGATCTTGGAGTGCAAAATTAAAATTTTAAGGCTCGGCAAAATTTCAAGCAGCTTCTTTTTGGCGCTTTGCATCGTCGCGATGTGGTTGTGGACATAAAAAATCTGCCCGCCGCGTCGCAGCTCGCGTGAGATCGCCTCTTTTACGATCTTTTCGTCCCACTGCTTGACGAAGGTACGCACGTCGAGGCGGTCCTGCGGCGGGCTAAGAAGCGTGAAGTAGCTTTTAATCGAGCTTAGCGCCATATTTAGACTGCGCGGTATCGGCGTAGCAGACATACTAAGTAGGTGCGAGGCGGCGCTTTTTTCTTTGAGCCGTTCCTTTTGCTTAACGCCGAATTTATGCTCCTCATCGATGATTATGAGGCCCAAATTTGCGGGGTTTAAATTTAAAAGCGAGTGCGTGCCGACCACGACGATCGCCTCACCGCTTTGCAAGCGCTTTAAAATTTCACTTTTTTGCCTCGCGCTACTGAAGCGATCGAGCTTGAAAACAGGAATTTCAAACTCCCTAAAGCGCTCGCTAAGCGTGGCGTAATGCTGAGAGCTAAGCAGCGTCGTAGGCACGAAAAACAGCACCGAATGCCCACTTCGGATGCAAGCAAAGATCGCATTCATCGCAACCTCGGTCTTTCCAAAACCCACGTCGCCGCTAAGTAGGCGGTCCATCACCTTGCCGCTTTGCAGATCTGCCAAAATCGCGCTCACAGCCTTTTGCTGATCGCTCGTGTAACTAAATCCGCTTGCGCTTAAAAATTTCGCATAATCCGCGCTTTCGTTTTTGATGACGAGCCCTCGCACCAGCTCGCGTTTTGCCGCCAGCGCGATGATCTTTGAGGCGATCGCAAAGAGCTTTTCGCGCACTCGCTCCTTGATTTTTGAAAAGCTCGCCCTGCCCAGATGATCCAAGCTCACCGCGCCGCCGCTTGCGACGTAGCGATCGATCTTATTTAGGTACTCGACCGGCAGCAGCAGCTTGTCGCCGCCCTCGTAGAGCAGGGATACGAACTCCTTGCTGCGTCCCATCACCTCGATGAGCTCAAGCCCGTTAAATTTAGCGATACCGTGATCTTCGTGCACGACAAAATCGCCCACGTTTAGCTCATCCAGCGCCAGGCTCGATCTTCGCACGCGCTTTTTAGGCGCCGCTTTGTTTAGCGAAAGAATGATCCGCTCGGCGCTTATTAAATTTACGACGAAATCCTTGCGTAAAATTTCGATATTGCTAAATCCGCCAAGATCAAACGGCGCGAGCAGAGCGTCGTTTCGCGCGATCAGCGTGATAGCCTCGCTGCGGTGAAATTCAAAAAATTCCTGCGACGGCGTCACCGCGAGATCTTTAAATTTGCGCGCTGCGGGCAGCACCTCGATCGCGTCTAAAAAATCCAAATTGCGCTCGGAAAAAATTTCATCCTTTTTGATCTCGTGCAACAAGACGCAATCAAACGCGCTCACGTAATCGACGAAACCGTCGATGAACCAAAACCCTAGCGAGCCCAGATCGCGCGCTAACGCGTCGCTATCTGCGCGCGATATCTTTTCGCTCACGCTCTCAAACTCGTCCTCGCTTAAATTTGCCAAAAACGGCGCTATCTCGGCTTGTGCAAGCTCATCTTTTTCGCTTTTTTGCGTCGCGACGTCAAAGCGCCTGATACTCTCGACCGTCTCGCCGTCGAGCAGAATTCTAACCGCGCTTTCGCTCCCTACCGAAAAAATATCGATGATCTCGCCACGGAAGCTCACCTCGCCCATGCTTTCGACGATGTCGCGCACGTCGTATCCAAGGCGTAAAATTTCCTCTTTTAGCTCGCTTAAGCTTAACTCGCTTCCAAATTTTATATTTAGCGGGCGCAGATGGCTTGCGGCGGGGAGTTTGTTTAGGATCGTGCGAACGGGCGAGATTAAAATTTTTTTGCCGCTTGCTTTGTAAAACGCGCTAAGAGCGGTGCTGATGCCTGCAAGCTCGCCCATATAGCTGCGCAGATCCTCGCCGAAGCTTGCTCTAAAATCGGGCAGGCAAAAGGCCGCGTAGCCCATAAATTTAAGCACCTGCTCGCACGTCGCAGCCTCTTTATCGTCCTCGCAGATCAAAAGCTCTTTTTGGTTTTGCAAAAAGTATTCGTAAACCTCGGCTTGCATTATTTAAACCTTTCGATCTGATGCTGCACGACATTTGCGATCTCCTGCCACGAAACATTAGGCTCTAAGGTCGAGATATTTTTGAAATTTTGCGCATTCCAGCTCATAAAATTTGCAGGATCAACGCTTTGAGCCAAAAACCTAACTTCGTAATGCAGGTGCGGGCCGGTGCTGTAGCCGGTGTTGCCACTATAGCCGATGAGATCGCCCTTTTTAACCCAAGAGCCAGGCGTTACGACCGCGGAGCTAAGGTGGCCGTAGCGGGTTTCAAAGCCATAATTGTGCGATAAAATCACTAAAATTCCATATCCGCTGCCGCTACCGCCTGCAAACTGCACAAAGCCCTCTGCCGTCGCAAACACCGGAGTGCCCTCGCTCGCTCGCAAGTCGATGCCGTGGTGCATCCTCATAACGCCGCTGATTGGATGAGTGCGCATCCCAAAAGGGCTAGTTACGCCGCGATACTGCATCGGAAGTCCGTTAGGCACAGCGCTAAGAATCGCGCTCGCCGTTTTTTCGCTAGCTGCGATATGCGCGCCGGAGCCCTTTTTACGCTCCTTTTTCATCTCATTCATCGCAAGCATTACCTGGATATCACTATCCAGCCCGCCTCCATCGTCTTCGCGTCCGTCCAGCTTGGCAAGCACCTCCTCGTTTTTGCCCTCAAGTGCGATATTTTGCTCTTTAAGCGCGAGATTTTCGGCGTAGAGGGTTTTGTTTAGCTCCTTTAAATTTGAGCGGTCGCTTGCGAGTTTAAAGATCGCAAAAAACAGAACGAGAAGAAAAATTACAAAAAACGCGGATAAAATTTTAAGTTGAAATCTAAAATTTTCGCCAAAATACAGCGTCTTGGTGCCAAAGTGATCGCTTAGGGTAAGTTTAGTTTTAGCCACGGCGCGCCTCAAGCCATAAAATAAAATTTTCTACCAAATGAAACGAGCCGAAAACCAAATACTCCTCGTCCGCTTTAAGCTCGCCGCGAAACGGCGAATGCGGAATTTTAAGCGCGTCAAGCGCACGGGTTATCGCCTCTGCCGCCATTTCGCGATCCGCAACCTCGTAGCTAAAGATCTCCACGCGCTCTATCACGGGCGCTAAAGTCCGCAGCACCGCGGCTACGTCCTTATCGGCAAAAGCATTGTAAATCAGCACGATCTTTCTGCCCCCGTAGATTTCGGTAATTTCGCGGGCTACTTGCTGTGCCGCAAGCTCGTTGTGCCCGACGTCCACGCGTAAATTCGGTGCCAAAACTTCCATCCTGCCGCGTAAATTTAAAGGTGGCAGCTGTGAAATTTCAAATTTCAAATTTAAAAATTTCATCGCAGCAAGCGCTAGAGCTAAATTTGAAATTTGAAATTTAGGCAGATTATTGTGCGCGCAAAACTCCGCAATCTGCGCTTGCTCGCTCTTGCTTAAAAGCTCTGCTGCAAACCTCAAATGAGTTCCTTTTTGCTCTGCAATCTGCCGCGCGATACGAAGCGGAACCTCGCTCATCTCATCGCTTAAAATCGCCTCCTTATCCATCGTAATGAGCTTGGTGTGGGCGATCTGCTCTAGATTTTGTCCTAGCATGCCCAAATGATCGGTGCCGATCGGTGTAAAAAGCGACAGCATGCGCCCGAAGCTCGACGTAGCGTCAAACTCGCCGCCCATCCCAGCCTCGATCACGCAGTAATCGCAATCCCTAAAAAGCACTGCCGCCGCAAGAGTGAGATACTCGAAATACGACAAGCTATCTTTAAACTCCGCGGGCAAGCTCTCTTGCAAAAACTCATGCGCGAAATCAAGCTCCTCATCCGTAGCATCGCGCCCTAGCGAAATGGGAAGCGAGCTTTGAGCGGATTTAAAATTTGATCCTAGCGGAGATTTAAAATTTTGCTCCGGCGAGAAATTGAAATTTTGCTCAGACGACGATTTGAGATCTTGCGAATTCCATAAATTTTGTGTAGAAGCAGAATTTTGCGTATCTATGGAATTTCGCGCGATAAAATTCTGCTTGCTACAAAAATTTTGCGTGGTAGAAACGAAGCTTTGCAGGGCGGAATTCTGCTCGCCGTGCGAATTCTGTATGGCGATAAAATCCTGCGTGGTGGAATTTTGCAAATTAGAAATAGAAATTTGTGAGGCTGAATTTTCTCTGTTCGCAAAATTTTGCATTTTTTCGAAATTTTGTTTTTCCGTAAAATTTGATGCCGAAGCGGAATTTTGCCCATTTTTAAAATTTGAAGTATCGGAATTTAACGCAAAAACTGGGATTTGCGCGATGCGTCTGCCTAGATAGATGCGCTCGTTGAGCTTAAAAACGTGCGGGCTGGTGTAGTGCCCGACGTTAAAGCCCGCTGCGGCGATCGCGTTAGCCAAAAATCGCCCGGTGCTGCCCTTGCCATTGGTGCCGATAATCTGAATGACGTTTTTGAGCGGAATTTTATCTTTAATGGCAGCATATGCCCGCGGGAAGCGCTCATAGTCGATTTTTTTGTAATAAATCGGGCGATTTTGCAAAAATTCTTTAATGCTGCGCCCGCTCAAGTCTGAATCCCCTAATCGCAAGCGCCGAAATAAACTCGTCAAACGCCTGCGCGGAGGCATTTTCGATCGCCTTGTAGCGGTCCTTATCGCTAATGATCGAGCTCGTATCGTAGCTATTTTTGACTAGGCGGCTAACTTTAAAATCGTAATCGCCCACGCAATCCTTGCTGAAAACCTCGCCGTTTTTAAGCTTGGTGCTGAAATTTACGATGAGATTTGCGCGGTAGCTAGTGACGTAGCCGAACTGATCGTATGAAAGCTCGCTAAAGCTTAGGCTTTTTATGCTCGCTACTACGATCGTCTGCGCCGAGTTTTTATCCGCGAGGCTCATGCCTAGGCGCTGGACTATGCCCTGCCTGATCGCGTCTTTGATCGCGACCGTATTTTGCGGATCGGTCTTGCTAATCATCACGTCTACGAATACGCTTCCACTCATCGTCTCTTTTGCAATCCTTGAAACGGGCTTGTAGCCGCAGCCGATCAAAAAAATCAAACAAAAAACGGTTAAAGCTTTTCTCATCTTTGCCTACTTTATCACAAAATTTACGAGCTTGTTTTTGACGTAAATTTCTTTTACGACGCTCTTGCCCTCTAGCCATTTGGCGCAATTTTGCTTTGCAAGGCTTAAAATTTCGCCCTCGCTTAGGCTCGCGCCCACTTCGAACTCAGCACGCTTTTTGCCGTTAATCGTGACGGCAAGTTTAATAGTATCGCTTTCGAATACCTCTTCGCAAACTCGCAGCTCGCCGAAATTCCGCCTCTTAAACAGCCGCTCGCTAAGCTCGGCGCAGATGTGCGGCACAATAGGCTCGAGCAGGCACAAGATCACGAAGTAGCCCTCGGTGAATACGTCTTTGTTACTCTGCGCGTTTAGGGCGTTTAGCGCCTCCATACACGCGGCGATTAGGGTATTAAAAGCAAAACTACTCTCATAAACCTGTTGCGATTTCTTAAGCGCCTCATAAACTTTAAGGCGGGCGTATTTTTCCTCTTTATTTAAAGCGGCGTGGTCGATCTGCGGAATTTTATCAGTAGCATAAGCATTTTCGGCGCGATCGTAGAGGCGATTTAAAAATTTATACGCGCCCTCTACCGCGCTGTCGTTCCACTCAAGCTCCTTTTGCGGCGGCGCGGCAAAAAGTATAAAAAGTCTCGCCGTATCGGCGCCGTAGGTCTCGATAATGTCGTCCGGATCGACAGTGTTTCCCTTGCTTTTACTCATCTTTGCACCGTCTTTTAGCACCATGCCCTGGGTTAGCAGTCGCTCAAACGGCTCGCTATCGCGCAGATAGCCTATGTCGCGAAGAGCCTTTTGGAAAAACCTTGCATATAAAAGGTGCAAAATCGCGTGCTCGATGCCGCCGATATACTGATCGACGTTCATCCAGTAATTCACGCTTTGCTCGTCAAACGCCCGCTGCTGCCACGTCCGCTCGTCGCTTGCGTAGCGCGCGAAATACCATGAGCTTTCAAAAAATGTATCGAGCGTGTCGGTCTCGCGCACCCCGTCGCCGCCGCATTTAGGGCATTTGCAAAACTTCCAGCTAGGATGCGTATCCAGCGGATTGCCCTTGCCGGTAATCTTAATATCCTGCGGAAGCTCTACGGGCAGATTTGAAATTTCCTCGCTTACCAGCCCGCATTTTGGGCAGTGGATCATAGGTATTGGCGCGCCCCAGTAGCGCTGGCGGCTCACTCCCCAATCGCGCAGTTTAAAATTTACCACGCGGCGTCCGAGCTTTAACTCCTCAAATTTTGAGATAACGGCGCTTTTTGCTTTCTCGCTATCCATGCCGCTAAACTCTTCGGAATTTACCAAAACTCCGCTCTCTACGTAGGCTTTGCTAGCGTCGTAATCGCCGCTTTTTGGAGCGATGCTTTGAATGATCGGTAGGTTAAATTTCTTCGCAAACTCGAAGTCCCTCTCATCATGCGCAGGCACCGCCATGACAGCGCCGCCGCCGTATTCGGCTAGGACGAAATTCGCAGTCCAAACGGGGATCTTTTTGCCGCTTAGCGGATGAAGCACGCTGATTCCGAGGCTCACGCCGTCTTTATCGCTTGCTTGGCGCTCACGCGGGCTTTGATTTAAAATTTCTCTCACCTTCGCCGCAGCTTTGGCGTCAAGTAAATTATTATCCAAAAGTCTCTTTACGACCTCGTGTTCCGGCGCAAGCGCCGCGTAGCTCATACCGTAAATCGTATCTGGCCTCGTAGTAAAAACCTTAAAGCCCTCGATGCCGCCAAGTTTGGCGCTGCTTTGCTCGTCAAATTTAAAGCCAAATTCCAAACCCTCGCTGCGTCCGATCCAGTTTTCTTGCATCGTAAGTACCTGAGCGGGCCACTTGCCATCAAGCTGCTTTAGGCAATCCAAAAGCTCCTGCGCGTAAGCGGTGATTTTTAGATAATATCCCGGCATCTGCTTTTGCACGACCTCGTTGCCGCAACGCCAGCACCTGCCCTCCTCGACCTGCTCATTGGCAAGAACCGTCTGATCGTGCTCGCACCAATTTACTACGGCGCTTTTTCTATAGATAAGCCCTTTTTCAAAAAGTTTGATGAAAAATTCCTGCTCCCAGCGCGTATAAAGCGGATCGGAGGTAGCAAGCATACGACGAGCCGAAAAGCTAAAGCCAAGGCGGTGCAGCTCGTTTTTCATATAATCGATATTTTCGTAAGTCCAAGTTTTAGGGTGAATGCCGTGTTTGATCGCCGCGTTTTCTGCAGGCATACCGAAGCTGTCAAAGCCGATCGGCTGAAGCACGTTGTATCCGCGCAGCCTGTAGTATCGGCTCAGCGCGTCGCCGATGCTGTAGTTTCGCACGTGCCCCATGTGGATGCGGCCGCTTGGGTAGGGAAACATCGAAAGGATATATTTTTTAGGCAGGCTATAATCATCCTTAGGCTCGAAAGCCCCCTCTTCATCCCAAATTTTCTGCCATTTAAGCTCAATACTTTTACTATCGTAAGGCATTTTGCGCTCCTAGAATTCGTCTTTGGTTTTTGCCGATTCGATCGCTATTAAAATTAGCGAGAAAAAGTTTGCAAGTAGCGCGCCGATAGCAAGCGAGGTCACGATCGACAGATCTCCCGGCGCTACTACAATCAAAACGAACGCCGGTATGAGATGCAGATCCGCTACGAGCGAGCTTGCAAAAAGCTCAGCTGCTAGCATATTTCGCACGCCTACCTTCAAAAGCGTCGAGACTGCATTCACGCTGGTTGCTATGAAAAGTAAAATTTCATTCTTCTCATACAAAAACCCGCCTATCGTAGTCATACTCATCAGCGCAAAAAATATGTAAATTACCCTTCCCCAGTTCATCTTTTATCCTTACACCGTGCCTTTTTCATACATGGCGCGATTCTTTTCTTTCTCTTTGATACGACGCTGTTTTTCGGCTAAAAACGCGCGGTATTTCTCGACATTAAATTTAAACAAAATCAGCATCGGAGCAGCTACAAATACAGAGCTGAAAGTTCCTGCTATGACGCCTATTAGCATCACGAAGCTAAAGCCGTGGATCATCTCGCCGCCCCAGACGAATAAAATCACAATGACGATGAGAGTCGTAAGCGAAGTAAGCAGCGTGCGCGATAGCGTGTGAGAGATCGATTCGTTTATAACCTCATCAAGCTTAATCGATTTGCTATCTTTTACTCCTTCTCGAATTCTATCAAAAACAACGATGGTATCGTTAAGCGAGTAGCCCATTATAGTTAGAAGCGCAGCTAAAATTTCAAGGTTGAAATCCACGCCGGCTAAAATCATCGCGCCTACGGCAACTACGACGTCGTGCAGATCCGATAGCACTGCGGCGACCGCAAATCTCCATTCAAACCGCAGGGTGATATAAACCAAAATGAGCGCAAACGACACACATACCGCTAAAATTCCGTTTGTGCGAAGCTCTTCGCCGACTTTAGGACCTACGATATCGACCTTGCGAATGTCGAAGTTTCCACTGCCTTGCAAAATTTTTTGCGCCGCTAAAGCGGGATTGTCGCCCAGTTCGCTCGCAGCGCCTGAATATCTAATCGTAACTTCTTGATCGCTGCCGAATTCCGTAACGTTGATATTGCCTAAATTTGCCGCTTCGAAGCGCTTTCTAATCTCATCAAGCGGCGCTTTAGCGTCGTATTTAACCTGAATGAGCGTACCGCCGCTAAAATCGATACCATAGCTGACACCTTTAATGAAAAATAGCGCAATAGAGCCTATTATTAAAACAGCAGAAAGCGCAAAGGTAAAATATCTAAATTTCATAAAATCATAAATTTTGCCCTTATCGAACACTTGCATTTGCGCCTCCTCTTACTTTATAACCGAGCCAAAGCGCGGTATTTTTGCTCTTTTCCATCTTATCCATTACTAGCTCAAACATTCCGTGCGTGCCCAAAATCGCCGTTATCATCGACGCTACGATACCGATGCTCATCGTGACGGCAAAGCCCTTTACCGGGCCGGTACCGTAAGCATAAAGCGCAGCGGAAGTAATTAGCGTAGTGATATTTGAATCCACGATCGCGCTCATCGCATTTTCATAGCCTTTATTTATACTTTGGCGGATTGAAACTCCCGTCCTTAGCACCTCTCTAACGCGCTCATTAATGATTACGTTCGCATCTACCGCCATTCCGATAGTTAGCACGATTCCCGCCATTCCAGGAAGCGTTAACGTTGCACCAAAAAGCGCCATACAAGCAATCAAAAACAAAATATTTACTACAAGCGCGATATCGGCAAAAAGCCCCGCTACGCCGTAGTATAAAATCATAAAGATTAAAATCGCAACCGCTGCAAGGCTTAGCGCTGCCATACTTTTATCGATGCTATCTTGTCCTAGGCTAGGGCCGATGCTGCGCGTTTCTGAGACTTTAACCGGAGCCAAAAGCGCCCCACTTCTAAGCGCGATCGCTACGTCATGCGCCTCCTCGACGCTAAATCCGCCGCTGATCTGACCGCTGCCGCCGCCGATACGCTCGTTAATGCGCGGCGCGGAGTAAACCTTGCCATCAAGCACGATAGCTAGACGCTTGCCGACATTTTTGCCGGTAAAATCGCCAAAAATTTGAGCGCCTTGAGAGTTTAGCGTAAAATTTATGATCGGCTGGTTGGTGTGCTGATCGAAAGCAACCTTCGCATCAACTAGCATCGCGCCATCAAGCACTGGAATTTCGTTTATGAGATACTTGTAATTCGGATTCTTAACGTCCGGGTAGATCACGTCGCCGTAAGCTCTGGCATCCGCTGCGCTGATAGTCTGCGCGCGGTCTTGGCGCACATCGTCCACCGCCATAAGCTGCAAGTGGGCCGCTTTGGCGATCAGATCCTTGGCGCGCTGCTCATCCGCTGCACTTTTGACGCCCGGAAGCTCAACCAAAATATAGCTCTCGCCCTGCTTTGCTACCGTCGGCTCCGCAAGTCCGAATTGATCCAAACGGTTGCGGATAGTTTCTACGGCCTGTTCGATCGCGTATTTTTTAGTCGCTTCGACCTCTTCAGGCGTTAACGTAACGCGGTATTTTTCGCCAGATTTTTGAATGTCTAATCCGCTTGCGGCGCTATGCAAAATCGCATCAAATTTAGAAGCCTCGTCCGCGTCTAAAATTTCAAACTCAAACGAATCGCCTTCCAATTTTAGCCCGTCCATCAGCAGATCATCGCGCTTAGCGGCGTAATTGACGCTCGCGGCGATCGATTTGATCTTCGAAACGACCGCTTCGTCGCTTTGAACTTCCAAAAGCATATGTAGGCCGCCTTGCAGATCCAAACCCAAGTTTATCTTGCTTCCCTTTTCGGTCTGAAAGATCGAAGGCGCGGCAAAAATCGCCGAAAAAATAACCGCAGCTAAAAAGATCAGCAGGCGATATGAAATTTTACTGCTCATCTAATTTTCTTGCCACAAATTGTTTATCCAGCTCGACCATGACCTCATCGTTAAGCTTAACTGTGATAAAATCATTATTTGTTTTCACGACCGTGCATTTTATGCCACCGCTAGTTATGATCTTATCGCCTTTGCCGAGCGCATCGACCATCGCTTTATGATCCTTGGCCTGCTTTTGCTGCGGTCTGATAATCAAAAAATACATAATCGCAAAGATTACGACGATAGGCAGGATTGATGCAAAGAAATTTCCTTGTTCCATGTGTTTCCTTTATTAGAAATTTAAAAAGTAGCTATTTTACATTAAGTTACATAAATAAAGGCTTTGTTCTTGCGCTTGCGCTTTCAAATTTTATTTTCGTAGAAATTTTAAGCTCTAAATTTGACGGCTTGGCTGCTTTGGCGGCGGAATTTTTCTCGCCTTTAATTGCGATAGCGGCACTTTTTTATCTGCTAAAGGCAAACAAAGCGGAGTGGTTTTGGTGCGGATTTTTTATCGGCGCGCTGTGGATGCACTGGATCAGCTTCAGCCTGATCTATTTCAATCTCGCATTTCTGATTCCACTTGAAATTCTTGGAATTTGTCTCGTTTATGCTTTTATTTTCCGCATCTTTGCGATCTTTGACACGCCCGTTTTGCGCGCTGCATGCCTTTTGATTCTAAAATTTATCCACCCTTTCGGCTTTGATTGGCTAAATTTTGAACTGCTTCTAAGCCATGGAATTTTCAGAGCCGATCTTAGCGCGCTGACTCTGATTTTAGCGGGACTTTGCGCGATTTTATATCTACGCAAGCGTGACGTTGCGGCTAAATTTAATGCCCTAATTTTCACGGCGTTTTTGATCTGCGCATTGCAATTCAGCCAAAAAGAGCCCGAGCCGCTACCGATTAAAATTTCACTCGCAAACACCGATATTTCGCAGCATGACATCTGGGCGAAAGATAAAATTTTATCCGCCGCGTTGGCAAATTTAGCCCGCATAGATGAGGCGATCGCAGAGGGACAAGACGCGATAATCTTGCCCGAGAGCGCCTTTGCGATGCCGCTAAATTTAGAAAACGCGCTAGTTGAAGCCCTAAAGGAAAAATCGCGCGCAATTACTATCGTAGCAGGCGCGGAAGCGTATGAGAACGGGAAATTTTACAACAGCGCCTATCTTTTTACGAACGGAGAAATGAAGCGCTTTGATAAGCACATTTTGGTGCCGTTTGGCGAAATGGTGCCGCTGCCGGAATTTGCGCGAAATTTTATCAACCGCGTGCTGCTAGGCGGTGCGACCGATTTTTCCACAGCTAGCGGCTTTAGCGACTACGAGCTTGGCGGACGAAGCGTAAGAAGCGCCGTTTGCTACGAGGCTACGCGCGCAGAGCTTTACGAAGGCTCGCCCAAATACGTCGTAGCGATCAGTAATAACGGCTGGTTCGTGCCGAGCTACGAGCCCTATTTGCAGCGCCTCATAATCCGCTACTACGCGAGCTTGCACGGCACATTGATTTATCACGCCGTAAACGGCAGCGCTAGCGAGATAATCGCTCCGAAAAAGATCTGGATAAACCGCCTTAAAGATCATCTAAAATAGCCTAAAAAGTTATTTTTAAACGACTTTTGGATAATATTTTAAAATTTTATTAGGAGCTAAATTTATGGCTAAATACAATCGCATACTCGTAAAATTTTCGGGTGAAGCGCTAGCGGGAGAGAACGGCTTTGGGATCGACAGCGAAATTTTAAAATTTATCGCCAAAGAGATCAAGCAGCTCGTAGAAGGCGGCATCGAAGTAGGCATCGTAATCGGCGGCGGCAATATCATAAGAGGCGTAAGCGCCGCAGCTAGCGGTATCATCAAACGCACCAGCGGCGATCATATGGGCATGCTAGCGACCGTCATCAACGCAATAGCGATGAGAGAAGCGCTAGAATACGCAGGCATGGATGTGCGCGTGCAAAGCGCGATAAAGATGGAAGCGATCTGCGAGACCTTCATTATCGGCCGCGCAAAAAGGCACCTCGAAAAAGGTCGCGTCGTGATATTTGCCGCGGGCACGGGAAATCCATTCTTCACGACCGATACTGCGGGTACTCTCCGCGCAATCGAGATCGGAGCCGACGCTATCATAAAAGCCACTAAGGTAATGGGGATCTACGACAAGGATCCGCAAAAATTTGAAGATGCCAAATTGCTTTCCAAAGTCACTTACGACCAAGCCTTGCACGACAATATCAGGGTGATGGACGATACGGCTATCGCGCTTGCCAAGGATAATGCGCTTCCAATCATCGTGTGCAATATGTTTAAGAGCGGAAATTTATACAAAATCGTCGATGGCGGAGATCTAAGCTCCTGCTCGATCGTAAAAAACTGAAATTTTAAATTTAAGGAGAATTGATGAGAACCGAACAAATTGTAGCCAAGGCTTTAAAAGTAACGGGCGGAGACCGATATAAGCTATCTTTGATGATAAGCAAACGCGCCGAGCAGCTAGCTGCAGGCGAACCGCCGTTAATAGATAACGTAGATACTCGCAAGATGAAATTTGCCGATATAGCAATCTTGGAACTAGCCGAAGGTAAGATCGCATTAGATGGAATCGTTGACAAGGATTAATGATAACTTCTTAGAAAGTCTCATCGACGATGTCGTCGATACCAAAGACATTCAAAGCGCCAAGCGGCTGCTTTATAATCTAAAAGAGCCTACTCCGTTACTGGTGGATGCTATAAATTTATGCATCGCACAGCACGACGGGCAGTTTCGCAAAAGCGGCGAGCCGTATGCGATCCATCCGATTTTGGTAGCTTGCTTCGTATCTTTTATGGGTGGAGACGACGCGATGGTGATATCTGCGCTACTACACGACGTAGTAGAGGATACAGATTACAGCATCGAGCAGGTTAGACAAAGATTCGGCGACGAAGTAGCCAAAATTGTAGAAGGGCTTACTAAAATCGTAAACATCAGAGAGGATAAATTAGCTCCATCCGGCGATAGCAACGCCAAGCTTCGCACCACCGCGCTTACCTTCCGCAGGATGCTGATGATCTCCATTAACGATCAGCGCGTTTTGGTAGTCAAGCTCTGCGATAGGCTGCACAATATGCTAACCCTAGACGCACTTCGCCCCGATAAGCAAAAACGCATCGGCGAGGAGACGCTTTTAGTTTATGCGCCGATCGCTCACAGGCTTGGAATTTCATCGATCAAAAACGTGCTTGAAGATCTTAGCTTCAAATACGTTATGCCTAAAGAGTATTCGGCGATCGCCGATTACGTCGAGGAGCATAAGCAGCAGCTTCAGATGAGCTTGAGCAAATTTAGCGAAAAGATCAAGGAGTATATGCTTTCAAACGGCTTTAGCGAGGGTAGCTTTGAGATCCAAAAGCGAATGAAACACTACTACTCGATCTTTTTAAAGATGCAGCGCAAAGGAATTTCGATCGAGGAGGTGCTTGATCTTTTGGCTATCCGCATCATCGTGCAAAAGCCGATGGATTGCTACTTGGCTCTTGGCATCATCCATACTAAATTTAATCCGCTCATATCGCGCTTTAAGGATTATATCGCACTTCCGAAGCAAAACGGATATCAGACGATCCACACGACCGTTTTTAATGAAAGTATGATCGTAGAGGTGCAGATCCGCACCTTTGATATGCATAATACCGCAGAATTCGGCGTCGCCGCGCACTGGAAATATAAATATAGCGGCTCAATCAATCCGAAGCTTGATTGGCTAAACGACATCGGCATGCAGGAAGAGGACGACGCCAACGCCGAGGATCTTTACGAATACGCCAAAGACAGCCTCTACGTCGAGGATATCGCCGTGTATTCGCCCAAAGGCGGAATTTTTACATTGCCGCGCGGCGCTACGGCGCTTGATTACGCCTACGAGATACACTCTCAAGTGGGTTTAAAAGCAACCGAGGCCTTTATAAACCGCGTCAAGGTGCCGCTATTAACGGAGCTTAAAAACGGAGATATCGTTCATATCATCACCGGAAGCGAGCCGCATTACCGCTGCAGCTGGCTAAGCTCGGTCAAAACAGGCAAGGCGCGCGCAACGATAAAGGCGTTTTGCAAGCAAAAGATCAGAGATATAAATTTTGAAGTTGCGATTAAAATTTTATGCGCGATCTTTACGACGAGCAAGGAGAGCATTCTAAGCTGGCTTGAAAAAGAAAATTTAAGCAAAAAGATCGGCAAAGCTGCCTACGACTCGGTATTTTTAAAAGACGTCGTAAACGCGCTGAAAAAATACCCGCTCAAAGAGAAATTTTTCAATATGAAATTTCGCAGCAAGTATGAGATCGAGAAGCAAAAATTTGACAACATCGTGGTGTATTCAAATTTTAAGATCGACGAGGTTGAGTTTGATTACTGCTGCAATCCAAAGCGCGGCGACGACATCATCGGCTTTCGCAACGGACACGGCGTAACGGTGCATCATAAGCTGTGCGAACGTGCAAGCGAGCTAATCAAAACCGATGAGATGATCTTCGTAAAATGGACGCGTAATGCGCCACACCGCTACAAGATCATATTAAATTTAGAAAACAAGCGCGGCTCGCTGGCGACATTTTTAAACTATTTAGTCAAGCTCGAGATCGATCTAGTGTCGATAAGCCTCAACGAAAATAGCGAAACGACGTCGGATTATTTTGAGATCATCATCGAGCTAAATGAAAATTTAGACTCCACGGAGATTAAAGATAAACTCAAAAACCGCTTTAAAATCGTGGATTTCGTATCGCTTACGGACGTATATAAAAACTAAAATAAGGGAGAGCAAATGGCTGACATTCAAGGCATTATGGAAAATTTTAAGCGCGGCGTCGCGGAGATCATCGGCGAAGAGCAGATTGAGGCACTGATTAGGCGCTATTACGACAGCGGCGAGGTCTTTTACGTCAAAATCGGCATGGATCCCACTGCTGCAGATCTGCACCTAGGACACGCCGTCGTATTAAATAAACTTGCGTTTTTACAAAACCACGGCGCGATCGTGCAATTTCTAATCGGCGATTTTACCGCTCAAATCGGCGATCCTACGGGCAAGAGCGAGACTCGCAAAAAGCTAGCGCGCGAAGTCGTGCTGCAAAACGCCAAAACCTACGAGCAGCAGGTCTTTAAAATTCTAAATCCCGCTAAAACTAAGGTGATGTTTAACTCCGAATGGACCAACCGCCTGGGTGCTAGCGGAATGATCGAGCTATCAAGTACTTTCAATGTTGCCAGGATGCTCGAGCGCGACGACTTCGAGAAGCGCTACAAGGCCGAACAGCCGATCAGCATCAGCGAGTTTATGTATCCGCTACTGCAGGGATACGACAGCGTTTGCATGAAATGCGATATAGAATTTGGCGGTACCGATCAGAAATTTAATCTTTTAATGGGTCGCCAGCTGCAAAGAATTTATGATGTCGGCAAAGAACAAAGCGTCGTGATGATGCCGCTTTTGGTAGGTACCGACGGCACAAACAAAATGAGTAAAAGCCTTGGTAACTATATCGGCGTAACCGATACGCCTCATGATATGTACGGCAAGGTGATGAGTATCAGCGATGCGTTAATGTGGGATTGGTATAATCTGCTAAGCCAAAAGAGCAGCGAAGACATTGAGCTCATAAAAGGCTTTGTGGCGGATGGCTCGATCCATCCTAAGGCGGTTAAGGAGGAGCTTGCCTCCGAGATCGTCACGCAATTTTATGACGAAAATACCGCCTTTGAGGCCAAGCAGGAATTTGACCGCGTCCACGGCGCCGGCGAGCTTCCTACCGAGATCAAGGAGTACCACGTAAGCTCGCCTGCATGGATTGTAAAGGCGCTCATCAGCTGCAAGCTCGCAGTCTCTAGCTCGGATGCGCGCAGGTTGATAAAATCAAACGCCGTCAGTATCGATCAAAATAAAATTTTAGATGAGCAGCTTCAGCTTAGTTCGGGCGAATATACACTCCAAGTAGGAAAGAAAAAATTCGCCAGATTAAAGGTAGATTAATGAGTATAAAAATAGGCAAACACGAGATTGCGCACCCGATAATTCAAGGCGGCATGGGACTTGGTATCAGCTGGGACAAGCTAGCCGGCAATGTCAGCCTAAACGGCTGTCTAGGCGTCATTAGCTCGGTCGGCACCGGCTATTACGAAAATCTTAAATTTGCCAAAAAATCGCTCGATGGCAGACCATATCAAAGCGAGAATTTTTATAGCAAAGAGGCGCTTTTTGCGATAGTGCAAAACGCCCGTAAAATTTGCGGCGATGCGCCTTTGGGGATGAACGTAATGTGCGCAGCGAACGACTACGAACGCATCGTGCGCGACACGTGCGAGGCCGGCATCGACATCATCATTAGCGGCGCGGGCCTTCCTACCAATCTGCCGGAATTTACGGCCGATTTTCCGGACGTCGCGCTCGTGCCTATCGTCTCCTCCGCCAAGGCTCTTAAGATCATCGCCAAACGCTGGAAGCAGCGCTATGACCGTATCCCGGATGCCGTAGTGCTCGAAGGCCCTCTTAGCGGCGGACATCAGGGCTTTACCTACGAGCAGTGCGGCGATCCGGCGTTTGCGCTGGATAATCTAATCCCGCAAGTGAAAGCGGAAATCTCGCAATGGGGCAGCTTCCCGCTATTTGTCGCAGGCGGAATTTGGGATAAAACCGATATCGATCGCGTGAAGTCTTTGGGCGCGGATGGCGTGCAGATGGGCACGCGCTTCATCGGCACCTTTGAATGCGACGCCGCGGAGGAATTTAAGCAGGTACTTCTTAATGCCAAAAAAGAAGATATCGAGCTTCTAAAATCGCCCGTAGGCTATCCCGCGCGCGGCATTCATACCAATCTGCAAGATATGATCGCCGCAGGCAGCGCGCCTAAGATCCGCTGTATCAGCAACTGCGTAAGCCCATGCGAGCGCGGCAAAGGCGCTAACGCCGTAGGATACTGCATCGCAGACCGCCTAAGCGACGCATATCTGGGCAAAACGCAAAGCGGCCTGTTTTTCACCGGTGCGAACGGATGGCGATTAAACGAGATAATATCTGTGAAGGAATTGATAGAAAAACTTGTAAATGGCGAAGATAGTTAAAATTTTTCTAATCGCAGCTTTTAGCTGCGTATTGGCGTTTGGAGCTTCGAGCGAGGCGTTTTTTGCGAAATTCGACAAGGATTTCATCGTAGCGACGCCAAATTATAAGCGCTCGCTGCACAAAGAGCTAAAATCGCTCTACCAAGGCGTATCTGATAAAGAGGTCCGCATCAAAGCGCTAAAGAGGCTGGTTTATAGTTCTAAAAATTTAGGACTTGACTCCTCGCCTTATGAATCTGCGCTAGCCAAATTACAAGGCAAAGCAAGCGATAGCAGCACGCATTCTAAAAAGCTCAAAGATGAAAATGCAAAAAATTCCAAAAGCTCGGACGAGAAAAATACTTCAAATTTAGCGCATAGCCCCAAAGCCTCCGCCTCAAAAAACTCTAAGAATTCAAAAAATTCCACTTCCAAAAATCTCAAAAAGACGCGCGCCCCAGAAGAAGCCGATCTAAGCTCGCTATCTAGTGAGGATTTGGAGTTTTTACGCTCGACTAGGCCCCGCGGCGCAGACAACACAAAAAACTCTACGGATGATACGAAGTCTTATGATTCAAGCGAAAATCCCGCAGAAGCCGATGACTCATTACAAGCGCAGAATTCCGCAGGTAGCGCTGCGACCGAGCGACTAGATTCTGAGCTTCGCAAAAGCAGCGTAAAAAAATCCGCCCCCGATGCCAAACTCGCTCTAGAATCGCTGCGCGGCGATGGGGATGAGATTGTGCTTGAGTTTAACCGCGATCTAAAGCGCGGCGATTATAAAGATTTTACGATCGCAAGTAGCGATAATTTTCGCTTCGTGATCGATTTTAGCGCGCGGCAAAAATCGCAAAAAACGCGGCTTAAAGATAGCTTCGTTAGCGATGTACGCGTCTCGCAATACAACGATAAGACCGTGCGCATCGTACTTAGCGACCCGAAAGAATTCAACGCAAACGTCGAAATTAACGGCAATATGATGATTTTAAGTACGGCTGAAGGCTTAAAAACCGCAAAATCCGCGCGCACAGAAAAAAACAAGGATCAAAAATCAGGGCGCAAGCGCGAACGCGAGCAAGATAGCGAGCCGCAAATTAGCACAATAGATGATTCGCAAGGTGCCAAAACCGCGTCCGTAGCCGCCGGTAAAATTTACAAATCCACTAAGGGCAAACTCATCGTAATCGACCCCGGTCACGGCGGCAGCGATTCTGGCGCAGTCGGAAACGGGCTGAAGGAAAAAAACGTCGTGCTAGCCACATCCAAAAAGCTCGGCGCGCTGCTTCAAAAGCGCGGCTACAGGGTGCTTTACACGCGCAGCACCGATGTTTTTATAAATTTAAGGTCGCGCACCGCTTTCGCCGCTAAAAAAAACGCCGATATGTTTATTTCGATCCACGCAAATGCCGCTCCTAACGCCAGTTCAGCACTTAAAATGAGCGGCGTGGAGACGTTTTTCCTAAGCCCGGCTAGAAGCGAGCGCAGCAAAAACGCCGCTGCGCTCGAAAACAGGGGCGATTTGGAGGATATGAATACCTTCTCGAAGCAGACCTTCCTAAATTTCTTAAACCGAGAGAAGATAATCTCCTCAAACAAGCTTGCCATCGATATTCAAAGCTATATGCTAAGCTCGGTCAAAAAGAGCTTCTCAAGCAGAGACGGAGGCGTGCGCGAGGCGCCGTTTTGGGTATTGGTGGGCGCTACGATGCCCGCGGTGCTCGTGGAGATGGGCTACATCACGCACCCCGAGGAGGGTAAAAATTTAGGCAAAAGCGCCTATCAAGACCGCATCGCTCAGGGTATCGCAAACGGCGTGGACGCGTACTTTCAGAAAAACAAGTGATGAAATTTTACGCGCCGCGCATTTTTGCAAGCGGGATAAAATTTTATTTCGGCGCAGGATTTGCTCCGCAGATATAGTTTGGCGAGCGGCATAGATCTTGCAGATAAACAGAGCGCAGAGGCGGTAGATTTAAAATTTTAAAGCCCGCCGCGCTAAATTTAAAGCAAAACGTGCGGCGCTTGCATGCAAAATTTCGCTCGCATGCCAAATATTTACTACGGGCAGGTAAATTTTATGGAACGTCTTGCGGCGCCACGAGCTAGGGATATATAACGGCTTAGACGCGGAATTTTTAGTGCGGCTCGGCGTAAAATTTTAAAGTACGTACTTGGCTCCACTTGCTCGGCAGAGTGTGGCTGGCGGTAAAATTTACCGACAAAATCGCATTTAAGCCGCGTGAAAATAGCATTTTGTCGCACTAATGTGAGCCGCGTTTCAAACCGCGTCCGCGCAATTAGGATTGCGCTTTAAGTTATGAGCGTGTATATTGCGCCAGTCGCGCTTAAAACAGCACGGTCGCGTCCTAAAATTTCGCGATATGTCCACAGAATGCGCGATATTTGCGTAATGATGCGAACGTGGCAGTTGCAGCGTGCCGATGCCTGCGTTGTATATGCATTAAAGGTGAGGCTGAATCGTAAATTTAAAGATAAAATTTAAAAGGTCCAAAATGAAAAAAATCGTATTTTTGATCCTGCTTTTCGCAGCCGTTGCGCTCGCACTCTACGTCACTTCGCGCGTCAATCCAAATCTTTTCGCCGAAATCAAAATCCTAGGCGCGCTGCTAAACGCCACGATCTTCGGCGTCGCGCTCATCGCCTTAGCGATCGGCGAAAAGGATGTAGTGCGCTTTCCGTTTCTTACCGCCTCGCTACTGGCGCTGTTTTCGGGGCTAGTGGAGGGCGTGCTGCTCTTCGATAACCGCTACTACATCGCGATCACGGCGGCGGCGTTCGTCGCCTTCGTCTTTTATCTGCAGATAAGGCACAAAAGATTTTCAAATAAAGCTTATAAAAATTCCGCAGACAAAGGCTCTAGAAATTTAGATGAGAGCGCAAATTTAAAAGACGCGGATTTCGGCGGCGCAAAAGAGGCGCGGGAGCCGCAAAATAAAAGCGCCGCGACGGATGAAATTTTAAATTCTAGTGGCGATCTCAGTGAAAATTTCGCGAGCAGCGCCGATGAAAATTCTGCGCATCGCTCCGATGAAAATTCCGACAAAAATTTTAAAATTTTAAACGGCGGCGCGGGTGAAGGTAGCGCGGACGAAAATTCCGTGCAAAATTTCAATCAAGGCGGTGAAAATTCCGCGCCCGATGCAAGGCGCGATAGATGATCAGATCCGCGCTGATCGCGCTTGCGGTGATATTTTTACTGCTTTTAAATTTAGCCAATCTTTTCGGCATGATAGGCATAAGCGGGCCGGTGCCTGCGATGATCTGGTTTGCGATCAGTTTCTGCGGGGTTTTTTACCTATACAAATTTTGCGGTGCAAAGCCCGTCGCGGCGCGGATCGGGATCTTTGCCGTAGCCTTCGTGGGCGGATTTTTCACAAGCGTTTTGTACTACGGATTTTTTAATTCGCAAACTTTGGAATTTGCCCTTACATACGCCTTTTTCGCGGTAGTTTTTACGCTCGGTATCGGCGTGATTTTGTAGCGAGTTTTAATTTAGCGCCGCTACTTCAAATTTCACCGCCGACTTAAAAACAAGTCTCGCGCGATTTCGTAAAATTTCAAAATTTACCCGTGCGAACGCTAAATTTACATCCTGATCTTGTAGGTCTTGTAGTTATCCTTCATCCTAAATGTCAGTAAATTTTGTAAAATTCCAAAGAGGATCATAAAGGTGATGAAGCTGCTGCCGCCGTAGCTGAAAAACGGCAGCGGCACGCCCACGACGGGCGCAAAACCCACTACCATCGAGATATTAACGCCTGTATAAATGAAAATGAGCGAGGCAAGCGCGCTCGTAAAGACCCGTATCAGATAATCGCTTTTAAAATCGTAGTTCAGACTCAGCAGATGTAGTATCAGCAGCGCATACAGCGCGATCAGCGCGGCAGCCCCCACGAAGCCGAAGCGCTCGATCGTATAAGCAAAGATAAAATCGCTCGTCGCAATCGGCAGAAATTTAAAGTGCGTCTGCGTCGCTTCATCCTTATCCTTGCCGTAGATGCCGCCGTTTCCGATAGCGATGATCGCCTGTTTGACCTGGTAATTGGGCTCCTCGCTGATAAAATCGGCGATGCGCTTTTTTTGATAATCGTGCAGATTTTCATACAAAATCGGCGAGCTGATTCCAAAAACGATGATCAGCGTAAGCCAGATTTTTTTATCCACGCCGATGATGAAAAGGATCGCAAATCCCGTCAAAAAAAGTATCGCGGCGGTGCCTAGATCGGGCTCTTTTGCGATCAGAACGAAAGGCAGAAGTATGTAGAAGCTAAGGCGCAAAAAATCCTTCAGCCCGTAGCCGTTTTTAGGCGGCGGATTTTTGTGTATCAGATACATCAGCATCAGGATAAACGCGGGCTTCATCACCTCGCTGGGCTGCAGCGTAAAATGCACGAAAGGGATCTCCAGCCAGCGCCTCGCTCCTAGCTTGCTAACGCCGAAAAAATCGACGCTGAGCAGCAATATGATATTTGTCCAATAAAATATCGGAATCAGATATAAAAATTTGCGTATCGGAAAGAGAAAAAATAGAGTAAAAACGGCAAATCCTACGCTGAAATAAACGACCTGTTTCGATGAGAGTACGTCGTTTGCCTCGCTTATTAAAACGTATGAAAAAACCACTATCGGCACGATCAAAAAAGGTTGAATGAAATCAAAATATGCTAAAATCTTTTTGTCAATTTTAAACAACGCTTAATCCTAATTAAAATTCTGACGTAAGAATAGCCAAAAAAGGTATAAATTTGGATAATCTAATAGCACAATGCAGCGAAAGGCTCGACGTTTTTTTAAGCTCGCAGCTTGGAATTTCGCGCAATCAAATATCAAACTTAATCAAATCCGCAGCGGTCAGAGTGGATGGAGCCGTGCAAACTAAGCCCGGCTACAAGCTATCTGCGGGCGAGCTCGTACACATCGACTACCCCGCGCCCGCGCTGCAGCAAACAGGCGCAAAGAAGCTAAACTTCGACGTTGAAATTTTATACGAGGATGATGATCTGCTCGTGGTAAATAAGCCCGCGGGCCTTACCGTCCACCCCGCCGCAAGCGTCAAAGAACCCACGCTCGTGGACTGGCTCAAGTCTCGCGGCTATCTGCTTTCCACGCTCGGCGGCGAGCTTCGCGCTGGCATCGTGCACCGCCTGGATAAACTCACCAGCGGCGCCCTGCTCGTCGCCAAAAACAACGCCGCACACGCCGCGCTCTCGGCGCAGTTAAGCGACAAGAGCATGGGGCGGATATACCTCGCGCTCATCGACCTGCCACTGAAAGAGCCCTGCGTGATCGAGCGCCCGATCGCTCGCAACCCTGCAAACCGTCTAAAAATGGGAATCGTGCCCGGCGGGCGTAGCGCAAAGAGCGCGTTTTATGAAATTTTAAGCGGAGCGGAACTGATGGAACTTCAAAACTCCGCCGAGAGGTGCGATAAAATTTTAGGCGCGGGCGACGGTACAGCTGCGGGCAAGAGTGCGGGCGCAGATAAAATTTCAGCCGCCGATAAAATTTTGGCTGCGAACGCAAGCGCAAGTAGAATTTCCACTGAAGACAAAATTTTGGGCAACGCTACGGATAAAATTTTAACTGGTAATGCGGATAAAATTTCGGCTACCGATAAAATTTCAGACATAACCACAGGCGCGGGCAAAATTCCAGCCGAGTCCACAGGCGGGGATAAAATTTTAAGCGCTAGCAAAGGCGCAGATGCGAGTAAAATTTTAGCGACCGACGTAAGCGCGCGCGGGAATGAAATTTTAAACGACTACGCAGGCACAGATAACGCGTACGAAATTTCAAATAACTGCATGCGGAGCGCGGATGAAATTTCAATCCAAAGCGTAGATAAAATTCCAAGCAGCCGTGCGGACAACGCAGATAAAATTTTAACCGCCAAAATGAGCGCGGATCAAACCAGAGCCGCCCGTCTCGCCGAGAATAAGGCTTTAAATTTTAAAAATCCCGCTCAAAACCAAAACCTGCCGCCGATAAACCTAAAAAGCTTTAATCTTGTCGCGGCAAAGCTCTTCACGGGTCGCACGCATCAGATCCGCGTGCATTTAAGCTCGATAAATCGGCACATTTTGGGCGATCATTTATACGGATTTAAGAGCGAAAACGCTAAAATTAGCAGGATTTTGCTCCATGCCTATTTGCTCTATTTCATCCATCCGCGAAGCGGCAAAGAGGTGAAAATATGCGCAAATTTGCCGAGCGAATTTCTAAATTTTACGACAAATCAAAAGGTAAAGGATGAAATTTATGAAAAAATTTTACCGACTAACGTTGAGCGCTACTTTAGCGATACTAGCGGCTGGCTGCGCTACGTCTAGCGCGCCTAGCGCAAGCGACGAAAGCCTGCCGCGCGTAGAGGGGATTAGGACGATCACGAGTGACAATGAGATCGGGCTTGAGTGGCCTAGATACGACAGCAATACCGCCGTACTGGGCTTTGTCGTTTACCGCGCGCCTGCAAGCGGCGGCGAAGCCAAAAAGATCGCCACCATCGCAGATCCATACTCCACTCACTACGTAGATACGAGGCTGCAGCCGGGCACTTCGTATAAATATACGGTGCGCACATACGGCGCCAAGGGCGTTTCGGCTCCTTCTCCGGTCGCTATCGCAAGCACCGCGAAGATGCTAGAGTCCGTGCCGTTTGCGCAGGCGATCTACGGACTTCCGGGCCGCGTTAAGATCATCTGGCGCCCGCATCCGGATCTTCGCGTAAGCTCCTACATCATCGAGCGCCGTCCTAAGGGAGGCGAGTCGTGGAGCACGATTAAAGAGGTTCGCGGCAGACTTAGCGCCGAATATATCGACAATATCGATTACGGCGAAGGATACGAATACCGCATCACCGTCAAAACCGAAAACGGAGAGCTGTCCAAGCCTAGTGCAGTCATTGCCGCAGCGCAGGCAGAATAAAGTTTGCCGAATTTCATAACCCAAAGCGTGAGCCTGCCGACGCTACCAGCTAGATTCGGCGAGGTCGAATTTTTAGAGACGGCGCGCGGCAGAAATTTAACGCTCGTGCGAACCAGAAGCTTTGATAGCGAGTTTTTTATCACCCTAAAACCCGGCGGCGGTAAAGTTATAGTAAAGGGCGAAAAGATCACCAAGCCCGCTAAGATCGGCCATCTGCAGCGAGCGCTCGAAATTTTTAAAGAGCGCTTTTGCGGGCGGATCATCTCGCAGGCGTTTGCTTACAAAGACAGCTCGCTTACCGAAAAAACGCCGCTAATTTTGGACGAGAATGAAATTTTATCCCTCGTAAAAAGCTCTAAATTTGATAAAATTTTCATCGAGATCGGCTTCGGCTCGGGCAGACACCTGCTTCATCAAGCGCGCTCGAATAAAGACGCGCTGCTAATCGGCATCGAAATTTACAAGCCCGCGATCGAGCAGGTCGCAAAGCTAGCGATCCGCGAGGGGTTGCAAAACATTGCGTTGATTGCCACCGACGCGCGGGTTTTGCTGAGCCTGCTTCCCGCGGGCTGCTTGCAGCGCGTATTTTTGCACTTCCCCGTGCCGTGGGACGACGCGCCGCACCGCCGCGTCATAAGCGACGAGTTTGCCTCGCAGATCGCACGCACGCTCGGACGCGGCGGTCGCTTCGAGCTTCGCACCGACAGCGAGGAGTACTTCCTCTACGCAATGCAAAAGCTCTCGCCCTACGTGCAGCGCAAAGCGGGCGAAATTTCGCACTTCAAAAATCGCGACGCCGCCGTAGCGAGCAAATACGAGGATAGATGGCGCAAAATGGATAAAAATATCTACGATCTGATCTATGAGAACAAAACCGCGGGCCGTGGCGAGCCGCAGCAATGTGAGATGGAATTTTTAAAATTTGACGCGGCGGCAATCGCGCGAAATTTTAAAAATTTCACCTTCAAAGGCAAGGATTTTTTCGTGCATTTTGAGGAAATTTTTTACTTGGACGCGCAAAAAAGCTTGGATGCGGGCAGCGCTTGCACCGCGGGTGGTGGCGTAAATTTTGATGCAGGCAGTGGCTCAAATTTTACCTCAAAAACGAACTCAAATCCTTGTGCAAACCTAGATGGCGGTTTTATCTCGTACGAAGCAGGCGCCGACAGCATGTCCGAAGCCATAAATTTAAACGCAATGCGAGGAAAAAATTTAACTAAGCGCGCGAGCATGGATGAAATTTCAGTAGGCGGCGGCAAAATTTCAGCTACGACAGCGGGCGATAAAATTTCAACTTGCGCGAATGCTACGCAAATTCTAAAAAAAGCAAGCACCCCACTGAATACAAACCGCGCGGATGAAGCGAACGCAAAAGACGGCGTAAATTTAAACGAGGATCACTTGAGCGCAAGCGCCGTAAATTTAGCGAGCGACATTCCCATCGCAGTAAGCGCTAAATTTAGCCGCCCCGCCCCGGGCGAAAAGTGCGCTTTAGCCTGCGAGCAGATCGCGACAAAGCAAGGCACGCAGATAAACAGCGCAGCAGCCGCGAGCGATGCACTAAACGCAAATAACCCGCTCGCAACTATCGACGCAAGCAACGCGCTAAATTCTAGCGGCACGGAGGGTGCGCTTGCAGCTATCGATACGACAGGCGCAAGCACTACACCCGCAGCGATCGGCACAATAGATACTAGCAACGCGTCGAATGCGGGCGGCTCATTCGTAGCGGTCCCAACGAAAGAAAGCGCCGCACCAAATGCGACCCACGCAGTCAGAGCAAACACAATGCAAATTCTAAAAAAAACGGATGGCGCGCCAAATACAAACCTCCAAACGGACGCAGATGAAAAAGACGGCGGTGCAGCGAGTGCTAGAAATACGACAAGCACAGGCGCCGCAACAGATACGATCTGCGCGGACGAAGCAAATAAGGCACTAAACATAAGCGCCGCGCCTTGCAAAAATGAATTGCAAGCCGAACTAAAAAACGAGCTAAACCACGCTGTTCAGCCGCAAGCCGAATTACAAAATAAGTCAAATTCTATCAAGTTGCAAGCCAAGCGCCGAAGCGAGCCAAGCCATGACGAGTTGCAAGCCGAACACCAGGGCAAATTAGATCGCGCCGAGCAGCAATGGCAAGGCAAACCAAGCCGCGTTAAGTCACAAGACGAATGGCAAAGCGAACCAAGCTACACCGAGCCGCAAGACGAACGGCAAAGTAAGTCGGGCGCCGCAGAGCCGCAAGACGTGCTAATCCTGCTTTCGCTCGGTGCATTCGACTTTCCGCAGCAGTGTTTCATCCGCGCAAACGCAAGCGGCACGCGCTACTTCATCCGCCGCCCGCTTCCTACGCGCGAAAACCACGCGGCACATCAAAAAATTTCGGAGATATTTTCACAATGGCAGAGATAACGGACGATTACAACATCATCACCGCAGCGGGCCTCACGCTGGGCTACGAAAAGGCGGGCGCAGTCATCCAAGACGCGAGCTTCGGCATCGGCGCGAAGGACTTCGTCATCATCACGGGCAAGAGCGGCAGCGGCAAATCCACGCTGCTTAAGTCCTTCTACGGCGGCATCGACATCATCGGCGGCGAACTAAACGTCTGCCTGTGCGATCTAAAGGGCATCACAAACTCCGATCTGCGCACCCTGCGCCAGCGCATCGGCATTATCTTTCAAAACTACCGCCTGATCAACGAATGGACGATCGAGCGCAACATAATGCTTCCGTTAATGATAATGGGCTACAATCAGCAGGTCTGCCAAGACCAAGCCAAAAAGCTACTGCGCCACGTCGAGCTCGGGCATAAGATGGGCAAGTATCCGCTCGAACTTAGCGGCGGCGAGCAGCAGCGCGTGGCTTTGGCGCGTGCGATGGCGCACAATCCGCGCCTGCTGCTGTGCGACGAGCCTACGGGAAATTTGGACGACTACTCCAGCGCCATTATTTGGAATTTGCTGCGCTCGGCGTGCGAGTCGTGGAACGCCTGCGTCGTCATCGTGACGCACAAAATGCCCGCTACGCTTCGTTTTAGGCACCGACATTTTGAGATTAAGGACGCTAAAGTAAATGAAATCGATTAAAACCCATTTTGGCGTGATCTTTTCGCTCGTCGCGCTGCTTTTTTCCGTGCAGTTTGGAATTTTTATGAGCAACCTAACCAAAAGCTACGAGCGCTCGATCCAAAACGAATATAACATCGTGCTAGTCTCCAAAACCTCGCTCAGCTTGCAAGACGCGCAAAAAGCGGTGCCGAAGATCAGCTCGATTAGCGAAATTTCCACAGCGGGCATCACCGAGCGGCTGAAGGGTAAAATTTCACAAAACGCCTTTGCCGAGCTTAGTAAAAATTTGCCTAAATTTTATAGCGTCAAGCTCGAAAGCTTCCCCGACGCCGCACAGCTTGCCAAGATCGAGCAGGATCTAAAATCGATCGGTTCGCTTACGAGGGTTGAAATTTTTAAAAAAACCCACGATGAAATTTTTAAAATTTTACTGCTTATCAAAAGCCTCGTTTACGGCTTTGCGTTTCTCATCGTGCTTTTAGGCGTGATGTTAATTCACCGCCAGATGCGTATCTGGGTTTACGAGCACAAAGAGCGCATCGAGATCATGGAGCTTTTCGGCGCGTCGTTTTTGATAAAAAGCGGCAAACTCTACCGAATGGCGATAATCGACTCTTTCATCGCCACGCTGATCGTGACCTGCTTTTACATAGCGCTTCCTTCTTGGGAGGTATTTTCGACCACGCTTAAGGGTATCGGCGATCTGCGCACCGCCATAGTGCTGCCTTACGACGCGCTGATCCTTTTAGGCGTGGCTTTAGCGCTATCTATCATCGCAGTAAGTTTTGTGATGCTGCAAATTGGAAATAAACGAGCATGAAAAGGGCTTTTTTAGCGCCGCTTCTTGCGCTGGGGCTTGCCGCGGCTCTTACTTATGCCGCGCCCGCAAAGGGACAAAGCACGAAAGATAAAATCGCCAAAGCGGGTCAAGAGCTCAAAAGCTCGCAAAAGGAGGGGATGCAACTCTCGCAAAAGATCGACGAGATCGCAGGCCAGATCGTAAAGGAGCAGGAGGGCTTTAAAAAGCGCGAAGGCGAGATCAAGCAGCTAAGCGACACGATCGAGGGCTTAAAAGATCAATACGCCGCCGAAGCGCAGGAGCTTGAGAAGCTCAATAGCCAAAACGTCACTCTTCTTAGCGTACAAAACGATCTGGAAAGCAAGATCGTAAGCGTAATCTCACAAGAGCTATCGTTTGATCTCATCACCGACGTAAATTCCACCACCACGCCCGATTCTATCATGGCTAGCGAAATTTTAGAAGCTCTTGGCGTCGTTATGAACGACGAGCTGAAAGGGCTAATCAAAGACTACGAAAATAATCAAAATTTTATCAACGAGCAGAACAAAAAGATCAAATCGATCCAGGCGAGCATGGCGGGCTATGACAAGAAAAAAACCGAGCTTAACGCTAAACAAACTACCCAAAAAGAGAAGCTCGCGCAGATGAAAAAGGACAAAGATGACTACATCGCGCGCCTGGAGAAGATAAACGACGAGCAAGACGCCATATCTAAGACCCTGCAGGAGCTTAAGATCATCGACGACGCCGAGGAAAAAGCCAAAGCGCAGAAGGAAGAAGCGGCGCGCCAAGCAAAGCTTGAAGCGCAGAAGCAAAAGGAGCGCCAGGCACGCGAAAAAGAATACGCCAAAGCAAAGGCGGCTGCCAAAAAGGCGGGCAAGCCCGAGCCTGCGCCTCCTAGCGAGCCCGAGCCCGAAGTGAGCGAGCCCACGGATGAGCGCGTAAGTAAGATCAACCAAAAGGTCAAGCAGTACGGCTCGAGCTATCAGTCCTCGCGCGTTAAAAAATACAGCGGAGCCAAAACAGCAGCGCCTTTAAACAGCGCGTATTTGAAGCGAAAATTCGGCAACTACAACGATCCCGTATATAATATCAAGCTTTTCAACGAAAATATCGTGCTGGGCTCAAACAGCGGCGACACGCAGGTTAAAGCGGTGCTGCCGGGTAAAGTAGTCTTTGCTAAAGAAACCGCCGTGCTCGATAAGGTCGTGATCCTAGAGCATAGCGGCGGCATCCACACGATCTACGCGCATCTAAATCAGATCCCGCCTACCGTGCGCGTCGGCTCCAACGTCAAAAAGGGCTACATCATCGGGCGCATCGGCTCGGATCTGACCTTTGAGGTGACGCAGCAGAACTACCACATCAACCCGCTCGATCTCATCAGCCTGAGGTAAACGTGAAAAATTCTAAATTTAGCGAATCTTGCGAGGATGCCGAAAGTTTAAATTTAAGCGAGCAGAGCTCGGGCTGCGATTTAAATTTAAATGAGCAGAATTCTTTAAAAGAGCAAAATTTCGCCGCTTCAAATTTGAACGATGAAGGCTCCGCTGCTGCGACAAGAAATTCTAGCGGTGAGAATTTAACCTCGGCGTTAAATTTGAATGACGAAAATTCCAAAGCGACGCCAAATGTAAACGATCAAAATTCAAGCAGTCAAAATTTTACCACTACAAGCGATGTCCCCGCGTCAAATTTAGATAGCGAGAATTCCGCCACGGGAGCCGCTGCATCAAATTTTAAAAATAAAAATTCTGCGACGGCGGGCGTTGTAGAAACAGGAAGCTACAACGAGCGCCGTAGAAGTAAAAACGACGAAAACAGCACAAAACGATATTGAGATTACAAGGGTAGCGGAGGAAATAATGACAACAGAAATAGCGGCAGCAAAAGAAGCGGAAGTGGCGAGACCGCAAATCCAAGAGCTTACCAATCTTCTTAGCGAATACACCGCCAAGATGCTTAGTATCGGCACTTACACCGCGCGTATAGAGCACTGCGTGCGCAGGATAGCGGATGCTTATGGTTATGAGGCGAGCCTGATGATCTTCGTGCGCCACTTCATCATTAGCGTGATGGACCCTGCGGACAACTCCATTCGCCGCACCTACGTCAAAACGGGCGCTGCGGCGCAGATCAGCTTCGATCTAATCTCGGAGCTAAGCGCGCTTAGCTGGGAAATTTACGACGAAAAAATCCCCCTTGCGCGCGCCAAAGCCGCGTTTACTCAAATTTTAACCTCGCAAAAGAGGAATTTTGTCAAAACTCTCGTTTTGCTCAGCGTCGCAAATGCCGCGTTCTGTGAGCTTTTCGGCGGCGATGGCGGCGCGATGGCGTTAGTGTTTGCGGCTACGGCTTTTGGAATTTGCGTCCGCTATCTGCTTAGCAAGCTTAAAATCAATCTAAAAATCCAATACATCGCGGTTTCGTTCGCAGTCTCATTCATCGTCTCGCTAGGCGCTCGTTACGGGCTTAGCGCCACGCCCGACGTAGCCGTGGGATCGAGCATACTCTTTTTGATCCCTGGTGTCTGGCTGATCAACTCGGTATTTGACATCCTAAACGAAAATATGCTCGTAGGCATCAGTAGAGGGCTAAACACGGGGCTTTTGATCATCTGCATCGCAATCGGGCTCTTTCTGACGCTTAGCATCTCAAATTTGGGGCTTGTAAATGTTTGATATAGCACTTTTGGTATTTAAGGACGCTTGCTTTGCCGCTGCGGCGGGGCTGGGGTTTGCGTATGCGTGCATGCCGCCTAAAAAGACGCTCATTTTCTCGGCGCTGCTTGCGGCGGTTGCGCATTCGTGCAGGTTTTTGCTGATACAGAGCCAAATTTTTTCGATCGCCGCCGCGACGCTTTTTGCGTCGTTTCTGATCGGCGTTTTGGGGATGCTCTGCGCCAAGCGCCTCAAGGTGCCCGCAGAGATCATCGCCTTTCCCGCGCTGCTTCCGATGATACCTGGCATCTACGCCTACAAGGCGGTTTTGGCGCTGTTTTCTTATATCAGAGCTGCGGGCGCAGAGCATAAACTCGCCCACCTCATCTCGTTTTTCGACAACGCCCTCGCCACAATCTCGATCTCGCTGGCGCTCGGCACGGGCGTTTCAATAACGCTGCTAATTTTCTACGAGCAGTCCTTGATGATCACTCGCGGAGCAAGAGGTAAATAACGCTAAGCAATAAATTTTAAGCAGGCGCGGCGGGTAAATTTTATAAATTCTATTTTATTGCTCTCGTTTTATCTCTTTGGTTTTTTCATCGTAATAATATCCTTGCTCCACACCCAGCAAATTATCTTTTATATCGTATTTATATGTATAATTTTCATCAAAAATACCTAGATAAAAAGCATACCGACTATATTTTCTACCTTCTAACTCAAAAAATGCTTTATACGGTTTTATATCTTTCTTTTTAAAGTTATATAAATTACAAAAGTTATCGTATTTTTTATCTATTAGGCTTACATACATATCAAAAAATAGCATGTCGGTTGGAATAGAAAAAATTTTATCATTAGGATATTTGTGGTCGTATATTTTAGGATTAATTTCATTTAAAAATATTTTTTCCGTAAATAACATATCAAATACATGTTTATCATTTTCTAATCCGCTAAAATATAATTTGTATTTTAAATTTCCATCCGACAAGATTAAACTATTATTATTTTCCCAGGGGTAAACAACTTCGCCTTTGAGCATGGACATATTTACAAAATCTTTGAAATTTGCTACGGCTTGTTTACCGTTGCAAGCCCTGTCTCCCAAATCCATAAAATATTCTAAATTTATATTGTCATCTACAATGAAAAATTCGCAAGCTTTATCTGGACGATTATTTCCACCGCATCTTTCCGCCAACCCGCTATAAAAATTATAAAATTCATCGTCCACTTTACCATATTGCTTCTTTATTTTTCTTTCCATATAACGGAATTCCTTCGCTGAAATATTTATAGATTTATAGGTCTTTTTAAGCATGCACTTTAACGCCCTATCCTTAAGCTGTATATCTGTAAGATTGCCATCTAGATCGCATACCCATTCATATGGATCGGTTTCAATTTTTTCGGCTGAATTTGGGTATTTATACTCCGCAATAATCGAAAGTATCGCGCACAAAGCGCATATTATTATGATGAAGGCCAAGCACAGATAATATCTCGTTTTCAAATTTCGCTCCTAAAATTTTCCGCAATATACCTCACATAGACTTAATCCGCGATAATTTTAGTATGTCTCAAATATCGTTAAATCAGGGCTCTTTCTTGACTGCTTTGGCAAATTTTATCTCAATGATTCGTAGATATTTGCCTCTCTTGCGCGCTCGTCGCACCTCTTCCCGCAAAGGTAAAATTTAGTTATATCCGCCATTTATCGCTCCTTATCCGATATTTGTTTTATTGTTTTCTCTTTTTCATCGTAGTAATATCCCATATAACTCAAAAGCATATTTCTGTAGCCCACGATATATTTAAAGCTCTTATCTATCAATATGATATAAAAATCATATGTTGCATAATTATCTCTATATTTGAAATCTATTTTATTGAATGGGCGGCTAGTGTCTATATCGCTATTTTCATAAATTTTATAAGTCGTGCAAAATTCTTCCAAATTATTTTTAAAATTTCCATTTTCTTCGTCATTAAGTGGTTTATATAAATTAAGAAATAATAAATTTATAGGGATTATGAGCGATGCTTCGATATTATTAATATCTATATTTAGATCTTGTAGATCTATCTTATACTTATAAACTCCATAATTTATTATTGCTTTATTCATGTCGCTTTCGCTAGCAAAATATAGATTGTATCTTAGATCCCCGTTTTCTAAAACCAAACTTTCCTTGTCTTCCCAAGGATATACGACTTCGGTTTTAAAAATTTCTTTATCTATATAGGTCTCGGCATCTTGTATCGCTTTGCCGTTTCTACAAATTTTTGAGCCCAAATCCATAAGATAATCTAAATTTAGCCTTTTATCTATCTTATAAAATTCGCATTTATTATCGGGGCGCTCATCCCCATGACATTTATTATAGATGCGTGTTAAATAATCTTTTAATTCTATCTCTTCAATATCTTCTTCGATGTGAAGATTTTTATATTCTGTTCTGATATCATCTATTTTTTTAGCGATTTTTTCTTTAGAAAAGTTTTCGCTCTCATGCATCTTTTTAAGCATACACTTTAACGCCCTGTCCTTAAGCTGTATATCCGTAAGATTGCCATCCGGATTACATATCCATTCATATGATGGATCGGTTTCTTCTTTTTCGACCAAATAAAATATTATGCCGGAAGCGCATATTATTATGATGAAGGCCAAGCACAGATAATATCTCGTTTTCAAATTTCGCTCCTAAAATTTTCCGCAATATACCTCACATAGACTTAATCCGCGATAATTTTAGTATGCCTCAAATATCGTTAAATTAGAGCTTTTCTCGACCCCTTCGGCAAATTTCATCTCAATGATTCGTAGATATTTAGCTCTCTTGCGCCGCTCGTCGCACCTCTATCGCCAAAGTAAAATTTAGCCGAGCTTTTCTGACTTAAACGCCCTTTTTGCTGTCATATAAAAGCCGCTAAAGATAAAAAGCGCCATACAAAGCGAGATGAACGACCATAAAATTTTACCCGCAAGCCCGAAAAAATAGCCCGTGTGAAGCTGGTAGTTCGCGTCTTTAAACTCACCCACGGTGATACCGTCCGTCTGCTTCTGCTCCGCGATTTTGTCCGCTTTTAGATCGGCGTTCGCGCCTTTTGGACGCGCGGTGGCAGGCGCGTCGGGCTCGTAGTATCTGATGCTCATCTTATCTCCGGCTGCGAGCATTAGGGTAAATTCTTTATACTCTATGCCGCTTGATCTGAATATCTCATAAGCCCTCTGCGCATCGCTAAATTTATAAGTAGCGGGCTTTTTGCCCTCCTCCTTAGCAGGTGCGGCGGCGTGATCTTTAGAAGCGGCGGCTTTAGGCGCGCTAGCTTGCGGCAAATTTTGCGAACTTACGAAAAGCTTCATTACCGCGTCGTTATACCAGCCGTACGACCAGTTAAGCCCGGTTAAGCAGATAAGCAGGTAAATCACTGCACTTAGCGAGCCTAGGCTCGTGTGTAAATTGTAAAAAAGAGCGTATTTTTTGAGTTTAAAATTCGGCTTTATAGCCTCGATGAATTTGCACCTAAGCCTTGGGAAATGCAGCCAGACGCCGCTTATTACGAGCAGTATCATCGCTGTGGCGCTCGCGCCTACGATCTGTTTGCCGACCTCGGCTGCAGTTTTATTGCCGCTTAGCGCTAGGCCCAAATTTCGATGCAGCGCCATCACCGTTAGCACAAAGCCCGTGCCGCGATCCTTGCCGATGATCTGCGCGGTGTACGGATCGACCAGATACGCATCATTTCTGTTTGCATAAATGACAAAGGCTTCGTCATCGCTTTTGGGCACGACGAGCCTTGCGGGCTGCTTAACGCCCGTTTGTTCGCTAAAGCTTTGCAGGATTTTCTCCACGCTTTGCATTTCGCCCGTTTTTTCAACCTTTTTAGAGTCCGCGTTTATCAGCTCCTCAAGCTCGTGCTGATACGACAAAATCGCGCCCGTAACACCAATGATAAGCAACGGGATAGAAAAAACGATCGACAAAATAAGATGGACGTTAAACAAAATTTTATTACGCTTCAAAAGCGAGCTCATTGTAGATCCTTGCGAGATAAATTTAATCTTTATTTGATTTAGGTTCGCAATTATATTGTGCGATTTTAAATATTTAGATAATTATCATTAAGATTTAGGCCACAAATTTTAAGGCGCTTTATAGCATCACAAGAGCGCCTAGGCACTTCGCGAAACGTAATAAACCGCGTGCTGCAAGATCTAAAAGCTAAAAATTTAATCCGCCTTTTGCGCGGCAAGATCACGCTAGCGAGGTAAAATTCTAAGCGCGTCCGTCTGCGAAAGACTAGTCCGCCTTTATTTTGAATCGAACATTGATTTTGACTTAAGAAGCCCGAAATTACAATATCAAAATAGTAGACTTTGACCCATTTTTTGATATAATCGGCGTCTAAATTTTAACGAAAAGCGGCTGCCTTGAACGGACAAAGATGCCGCTAGAGTATAAATGGGGAGCTATAAAGGAGTGTAGATGACGGATCCTAACGTAAAGAGAAAACGACAATTTACGATATGCTTTGCCGTTTTAATGGTTATTTTGCCGCTTGCTTTTTTGTGCATGAAATATGTAGATAAAGAGCCCGATGATTTAAAGCAAAGTTCTGCTATCGATCAGCCTGCAATACAGAAAAAAGAGACAAGTAAAGAAAATATTCAAATTCCGCAAAACAGTGATAAATTTATCGGTAAGAACGACGCGGCGATATATAAAAAAGAGGTCGCAAACAACTCCGTTCAAAATCCACCCATCGATAAAGCATCCGAAAATTTAAAACAAAGCTCCGTTATCGATCAGCCGGCGATGCAGAAAAAAGAGACAAGCACAGGAAAAGCTGAAATTCCGCAAAATAGCGGTAAATTTGCTAGCAAGAAAAGCAATAAATTTACGGGTAAAAAAGACGTAACGATATATAAAAAAGATATCATAAATAACTCCGTTCAAATTCCGTTTGAAATACGCGATATGATGGTATCTCAGGGCAAAAAGAGGCTATATACTCTCGGGCACGATAGAGACGGTATAAGCGTAATAGATATATCAAATTTAAACCGCATAGAGCTGCTTGGGCTTTTTTATTTCCCGGAAGCTAGATATAATGTAGAAAATATCCAAGCGGCGGAGTCAAACGACGGAGAAAGCCTATACGTGGCAAGCCCAAATTTAGGGATTTTACGCCTTGATGTTAGAGACCCTAAAAATATAAAAATCGCGACTAAATTTCAAGCCAAAGGTTTCTCCAAAATAAAGCTAAGCGAAAATAATCAACTAGCCTACGTAAAAGCCAAAAACGGTATGGTTATTTTAGATATTTCGTCGGATAATATAAAAATGATAGGCGAGTTTATAGGCATGGAGACTTTTAACCCGATAGAAAAAGGCGATATAGCGATATACTCGGACAAGTACGTTTTCATGTCCGACTTCGCGGGTCTTCATCTGCTTGACGTTAGCGATCCGAAAAACATAAAAGAGGTTTATAAACAAGATAATTTCGGAGTCATTATAAATTTACAAATTTCTGCCGATAAAAAATATCTATACGCAAACGAACTTCATACTTTTAATGTTTACGGCATCAAAAACATAGACGATATCGAGCATCTGAATAACTATATCGTTAGTAATAGAATTTATACTTTTGATATCGGCGGGGATGACGAAATAATATATTTGTCTAGAAGCAAAGACGGCTCGGACGATACGGCTTTGCCGAGCATAGACATCTTAGATATTTCCGGCGGATTTGAGCCTACCTGCCTAAAAAGCTATTATATGCCGGAGGCTGATGATGTAAATTCGGCGCTACCTTTAGACGAACGCGGTATAATTATATCTTTAGTGTCCGATTTTAAAGGTTTTATAAGCGTTATAAAAAATAACGATGATACAAATACTTTAACAGAAGAACCCATAAAAAATGAGATAGGAAGCAAAGAGCTAGAGGATTTGAGTAAAAATATAGACAAATCAAAGCCTGTTTGGGATCTACCTTTTTCTCAAAACGGCTTTTCGTCTATCAATATGGCCGTATCTACCGACGACGGATATATATTGGCCGGAGAATACGAAAGCGGTAGAAGCCCCGATCTTTTTATGAAGGTTGATAAGAACGGGCGCGAAATTTGGAGAAAAATAATCGATAAAAGCTTCATCGGAAGAGGAAATTTAATAGCAGCCCAGATGCAAAGCTACTACGTATTGGGAAACGAGGAGGCGGCTTACGTCGTAGATAAGGCGACATATAAAATCTCAAATACGCTTCCTCGCGCCCTAAAACAGATAGCTCCGATGGACAATGATGAATTTATAGCGTGCGATTATGGAAATAATATATTTAGAATGGATAAAAACGCAAAAATAATCTGGGAGAAACCGATCGACGTTTCCCATCTGCCAGATACTTTTTATAACAGTTACATTTACGATAGAACATCCCCGGATAAGCAACCGGAGGTAAAGAAAATTAAAGAATCGAAAGACGGTCTTATAAAGATATTAAAAACGAGCGACGGAGGTTTTATTCTGGTCGTAGAAGAGCTAGGAATTCTTAAATTTAACCCGGACGGAAACCTTATATTTGAAACCAAAATAGATATGAACGGGTATTTTTTAAAAGATATGATCGAGAGTGACGACGGCTCGATTTTGATGTTATTTGAAACAAGCAATACCGTTGATATTATAAAGCTAAATGGCCGAGGCGAGCTTATAAAAAAATCGACCGTTTATGAAAGTAAAGATTCATTTTATCTAGCCTCTATCGCTAAATACAAGGAGGGCAAATATTTAATAGGGCTTAAGTTATCAAAAGATGATCGCCTGCTGCTTCTTGAAATAGACGGTGAAAACAATGTAACGGATCAAAAATATATAGACAATCTCGGAAAATATGTAACCTTTCATAATCTATTAAATATACCAGACAGGGGCGTGTTAGTCGCGGGACGTAGAACATATACAAAAATAAGACCGCCTGAATATATAGGAGGCGAGCTAGTAAAACTCTCCGACTACCATATAGAAGAAGCCTATATGTTTATAGTAAATTTTCACCAAAAGCTAAGCGAGCAAAATTTTAGCGCCAAAGATAGAGAATAAAGCGCCAAATTAGCGTCTAAATTTAATGAAAGAGTTTTGACGAGATTAGCTACGCCGCGGGATTTGTAAGATGGAACATAAAAATAATCAGCATACGAGGCAAAATTAGCGGCGTTAAATTCGGGGCGGGATTTTTATATGCACGAAGGGATATAGATTTTTTGCAAAATTTTATATCCGAAAAGCTCGCTGAAATTTCAAAAGCCGAAGCGGCCGAGCAAAATACATGGGCTTGATTTAACGCTAAAAATATCTAAATTTTTCCCTAAATCCGTAGCCGCAAAAGGTTGCGACAAAAAGCGACAAGGCTGTGAAAATTTATAACAAGTTGCGGCGAAGCGGCGTAATGATCGCGCGAGTAGTAGCCGTAAAATTTACGTGTAGCGAAGCGGTGGCAACAAGTGCGCGAGCAATCCCAACGCAAGCTCAAAAAAAATGAGCCGAACGCAAGCGCCCGTAAGCCAAAGAAGACGAGCCCGGCATTTAAATTTAGCTCGCGATTTTAAAATCCGAAATTCCAAATCGCTCCGCCAAAATTTAGCCTATTTTTTACCTAAAATTTCGTAAAATTACGACTTTAAATTTT
>CAURUA010000015.1:0-39155 GCA_963528045.1 uncultured Campylobacter sp.
GACGAGAGCGAGAAGCTGAAATTTAGGCAAAATTTAATGATAAAAGCTTACGAGCACACCGCAGCCTACGACGCGATGATCGCAAACTATATGAACGAGCGCTTTAACGGCGGCTTCGGCGCGAAAAAATTTATCACGGGCAGCAAGGTATTCGACACCCGCTACGGCGAAAATCCGCACCAAAAGGGCGCGCTGTATGAGTTCGAGGATTTTTTTAGCAACCATTTTAAGAGCCTAAAGGGCGAGGCGAGCTTTAATAATATGACCGATATGCACGGCGCGCTGATGCTCGCTAGCAGCTTCGGCAAGGCGCCTGCGGTAGCGATCTGCAAGCATGCCAATCCATGCGGCTTTGCCGTGAAGGGGAGCCTGCTTGAAAGCTACGTAGAGGCGCTAAAATGCGACCCGGTCTCGGCATACGGCGGCGTCGTGGCGATAAACGGCGTTTTGGACGAGGAGCTAGCAAATAAAATCAATGAAATTTTCGTAGAAGTTATTCTCGCCGCTCGCGTCACGCCCGCGGCGCTTGCGGTATTTGAAAAGAAAAAGCGCATTAAAATTTTCGAGCAGGGCGGGGAGTTTTTAATGCGCGAAAACGACAAGTATGATTTTAAATTTATCGACGGCGGCTTCGTATATCAGCAGCGCGACTACGTGGGCGCGGGCGAGGTCGCAAACGCCCGCTGCGTCACCAAGCGCGCGGCTAGCGAGAGCGAACTGGATGACCTAAAAATCGCGTGGCAGATCGCCGCACTTACGAAGAGCAACTGCGTGGTTTACGTCAAAAATCGCGCGATGGTCGCGATCGGCATGGGTATGACGAGCCGCGTGGACGCCGCGCGTGCGGCAGTGGCCAAGGCTCGCGACGTGGGCGTCGATCTGCGCGGCTGCGCGCTTGCCAGCGAGGCGTTTTTTCCGTTTAAAGACAGCATCGAGATCGCCCATGCTGCGGGTGTCGCGGCGGTGGTGCAGCCCGGCGGCAGCATTCGCGACGATGAAGTGATTGCAAGCGCCGATGAGTTCGGCATGGCGATGTATTTTACGGGAGTGCGCCACTTTTTGCATTAAATTTCGCTCGCCTGCGGCGGAGCGGATTTATTGCGCTCGCTTCGTAACTTTTTATGCCGTTGCAAATTTTAAAAACCGCGCGCGCGGATCTCGTAGCTCGCTACGTAGCGGGCGCGATATAAATTTGACTGCGCTCCGCTACGCGGCGGAGGCAGTGCAAATCCGACTGTTCGCGCTTCATTATACTACTGCACGGCGCGGGTTTTTTGGATATGCGACATACCGCTTAGTATCGGTGCGGCGCAATCTAAATTTAATCACTCGCCTCTCCTGAATGGTCGCGAAATTTTATCTCGCGGCCGCAACGCGAAAATTTTAAATTTAATCGCGCACGCAACGGATGGGTTCGCGCCTCGCCGCCGCACAACGGTGCACAAATTTTATCTCGCGGCGCGAAAATTTCATGGCGCCTATTTTGCGTTGAAATTTCGGCGCCGTTTCGCAGCAGATACGGCACGGAGTATAAATTTTTTAAGGCGGCGCCTCGTCGCGATCGGTGCGCTCGTAGATAAATTTTAATCGCGCGGATGGACGCCGTGCCGCAACCTAAGCGGCGTGTAGAAAATTTAGCCGCGCGGTGGATAAGTGTCGTGCCGCGATCGCAGCGGCGCGTAGATAAAATTTTAAATGCGGCAAAGCAGCGGGTGCAGCGCAAAGCTTCCGTCCCGCGAGCAATCCGTGCCCTCGCAAAGCGCGCGCGGTAGAATTCGGCCGCGTCGTAAAATTCGCAAAGGCGCTAAATCAGGCTCAGATTGCGGTCGTGCGGCGGTAAAATTTTATTATCGCGACGGTGGTAAAATCTAGCCGAGATAATAAAATTTCGTGCCGCAATAGGGCGTATCAAAATCTCTAAAATCCCCACGTAAGCCGCGACGAATGGATAAATTTCACGCAAGCCGTAGCGCAGGCGAATGGACGGCGCAAGGGTCTCGCTCGTAAAAGGGACAAATTTCATCGTAGCGCAGGGGGCAATGAAATTCCAACCCTACACAGCGGTAGCAAAATTTTAATTCCTGCCGCGGCGATCAAATCCAACCGCTTGCCGCGCTAGCGAAATCCGCCCCCGCTGAAGCGGTAAAATTTTAATCTTGGCGGCAATTTCAGCCCTCGTTATAGCATAGAATTTTAACCGCTTGCGAGGAGGTAAAATTCCGATGCTGCAGCGCGCCGCGAGGGTAAGATAAAATTTTTAATCCCGCGCTGCCGCAGCGATAAAATTCTAATTCTGCGGCGACGGCGAGCCGAAAGCTCCGATCCTGCAGCGATAAAATTTGGGTATCGATCCGCCGTAAGCGATAAAATTTTTCTCTTTCACTTTCGCTTCATTTAGAGATTGTAAAATTGCGCAAAATTCAAAACGAAAGGATCAAAATGAAAATTTCTAAAGTTTTAATCTGCCTCTTTGCTTTGGCGGCGGGTTATTTAGTCACGCTCAATGCCGCAGGCGGCGGTAGCTCGGCGGACGCAAATTTTAAAGTTAAAGGAGGCGGCGTGAACGCAAACGTAAAAGAAATTTATCTAGCAGGCGGCTGCTTCTGGGGCATGGAGGCGTATTTTAAACAGCTCGACGGCATAGTCGCGACGCAGGTGGGCTACGCCAACGGCAAGAGCGATAAAGCAAGCTACGAGGGCTTACATAGCAGCGATCATGCCGAGACGCTACACTTAAAATACGACGCCAACGTCATTAGCGAGCCTGAAATTTTGGCGCATTATTTCCGCATCATCGATCCGTTCTCGATCGACAAGCAAGGTAACGACCGCGGTCGCCAGTATCGCACGGGCATCTACTACACCGACGAGGCGAGCGGCGAGACGGCGCGTAAATTCGTAGCCTTTAAGCAGAGCAAATATGATGAAAAGATAGCGGTCGAGGTTATGCCGCTTAAAAACTACGTCAAGGCGGAGGATTACCACCAAGACTATCTAGACAAAAACCCGGGCGGCTACTGCCACATTGATCTGCGCCTTGCTAAAAAGCCGCTTGAGGACGATGAAAAATTTAAAGTGCAAAGCAAGGAGGAGCTGAAGAAAAATTTGACCGAGCTTCAGTATCAAGTCACGCAGGAAAAGGCGACCGAGCAGCCGTTTTCTAGCGAATACGACAAGAATTATAAAAAGGGTATCTACGTCGACATCGTGTCGAAAAAACCGCTCTTTTCCTCTACCGACAAATACAACTCCGGCACCGGCTGGCCGAGCTTTTCAAAGCCGATAACGACCGATGCGATCGCCTATGCGCGAGACGACAGCCACGGCATGCAGCGCGTCGAGGTCTCAAGCCGCGTAGGAGGCAGCCATTTAGGACACGTCTTTGAGGACGGACCGAGGGATAAGGGCGGTATGAGATACTGCATCAACGGCGCGAGTTTGGAATTTATACCGCTTGAGGAGATGGACGCGCGCGGCTACGGCGAGTATAAAATTTACGTAGAGTAAGCGGCGGTTTCGGGATTAGCCTGCTTATTGGGCGGCTTCTAGTTTAGCTTGCAACCGAGCAGTTTTGGGACCGGCTTGCGGCTTGGGCGACTTTGAGGCTAGCCCGCTTGCCGTGCGGCTTCGGGATCGGCTTACGACCGGACCGGACGGCTTCGGGTTATGCTTACGGCTTGGGTAGGTTCAGAATTAACCTGTGGCAGGGCGGCTTGGAGGCGGGTCTGTGACCGAGCGGTTTAGCGGCTCGGCTCGCAATTAGTCGGCAATTTGCGGCTATATCGTCTAGCTCGTTAGCCCGTCTGCTTATTTGCGGATCAGTCCGCTCGGATTGCAATCGGTCGGGGATTTACGGCTCGGATTGTTAATCAGCCTGCTCATTTGGCGTACCAAGCGGTTTTGAAACCGGATCGACGACCGATTTAGCGCTTCGGCTATCCCTTGATTTGACGACAGGTTCGTTTGCGACCGATCTTTTCGATTTTGCTAGATCGTTTGCTTCAGCGGGCTGCTGGTTTGTGGCCGGTTTGCTGCCGATCGGTCCTGTAATGAGCTCGTAACCGATCCCGGGGCTGGTCGGCGATCGGTCGGTGCAGCGGAATTTAAACAAAGCGGGGGCGGTTCATCCTCCGCCTTAGCGCTCGGCAAAATTTGTGCGATAGAATTTAAACGAGGCGGGGGCGGTTCCGAATAGAGTTTTAATAGAGTGCGGCTACGGTCGCACCGCTGCCAAAATGAACGCGCCATGGAGAAGCCGTGCCGTGGATGGAATTTGAGCTCGCATTGCTTAAATTCCATCGCCGCAAGCCGTTTCGGTTTTGCGGTCGGTCGGCGGTTTGATGATTTATCGGCGGATAAATTTGCTTGGCGGCTACGGATGGAATTTTAAAATTCCAAATACGATGAAATTTACCTCTAAAGAATTTCATGCGGCGTAGCTGCAATAGAAAGAATTTAACGCGAACGCAGCTTGTCCATATAGCGTTGTAGGGGGTTAGGCGGGGTTTGCGGGCGAGCAGAGCAATGCAGTGCTGCGGAGGCGGCGCCCGCGAGAAATGCGGCCTCGCAATGAGAGCCCCTTCCCACCCCGATAGAAACGGAAATCACGGCATAAATTCCACAAGCCGTGGATTCGGCGATAAAATTTTGAAATTTTATCTCTTAAAATATAATAAGCGTAGCGTGCTTAGCAAGAGGCGCAGTATAAAATTTTGAAATTCCGCTATGAATAACGGCGTCTATGCAATGCCCGCTCTGCATCCGCGTCGCAAATTTTAAATTTAAGATAAAATTTTAATGGCTAGCCCCGCGCAAAATAGAAAAATCCCCGCATAGATCACTAAAAATGGCGCGATTATCGCATAATGGATGACGAACTCGAAAAAATTGTAGATTAATGCTTGCTTTTGGGCTCTTTAAATTTTAATTCTAGCGGCTCGTTCGAATCAAACGGCGTATTGGAGCACAAAATATGCCTCGGTCCAGCGCACGAAATCTATTTTATTGCGCTGCATATAGTCTTTGCCGATCCCGCATACGCCGTTTATATAGCATGCAAAAGCCGCCGAAAAACAAAATGAGCCCGATATCGATCAGCCTATCCGCCATAGCGATCTTTCCCTTGCTATTTAAATTTAGAAATTTAGCCCGCCGTATTTGCTCTCGGCGTTTGCCTATTGAAATTCTAATTTTGCGGGATTGCACTCTTTATTGGCTTTACAATCTTGCAATTTTTTGATGATTTTATTGAAATGTTCTTTGTTATGCGCTAAATCTCTCGTCATCATTGTGTATTTGATTACTTCGTCAATGTCGAATGAATAATGCAGATATGTTAGAGCGCAAAGAAAGCAAGAATTTATAATCTGACCGACTTCGCAGCCTCTTATTAGCCGTTCTAAACCTAATGGAATTCTGCTTGTTTTAATTAGAATTTCGCCCGCTAAATCACAAGCTTCAAAATTTTCTCTGCCATTTTTTTCAAAGCATTTCGCATTTAAAGTTTCTAATAATTTTTCACAAGTACTGTATTTTCCATTGCCAAAATCGCACTCCTTTATAAATTGCGAAATTTTTGGAGAATAAATTTTATCGCAACCTATGTAATAATGCGAAGCATCGCAACTAACTTTCGCTCTGCCGTATTCTTCGGCGGACATTTTATAAAACCCGTCGCTTAAAATTTTAACTTCCGCAGAATTTTGCTCTTGCGCCTCGCTTGGTTCCGTATCTTGCATCGCAAAAGCAGCCCCACTAAAACCGAGCCACAGCGCAAACGCTAAAAAGACCTTTTTCATTTTCCCTCCTTCGTTCATCTTATTACTTGTTTATGATACCTAAAAAGCGATAAATTTTATTTATTTTGCATAGGATTCGGGTTGCAAGGTCGTAAGATTTTTAAGACATTTTAAATTTGCCTCGCGGAATTTTAAGTAAGCTAAATTTTAAATTCCAAAATGCAATCCTTAAGCAAGTTAAATTTCGGCGCGATAGAAGGTAAATTTGAGCAGGCTAAAATTCTTGCACGTTGGAATTTAAACGAAAAACTAGGCGTCGCGATAAGGCAAACGCAAAAATGCGAAAAATGCGAAGCTGAAATTTATCGCATGTCGAAATTTAAACCACCTTTTTGGCTAAATTTAAGCTAAAAACGCTATAATCCCGTTTTCTTTTATTTCGTGCGCTCGTAGCTCAGCTGGATAGAGCATTTGATTGCGGTTCAAAAGGTCGGGGATTCGAATTCCTCCGGGCGCACCATCCACAAATATCTTTTTAAACCGAGCTTCGCTATAATCCGTGAAATTTTAATCTTGGAGCAAAAATGAGAGCATTCGCCGAATGGGAAGAGCAAGAGGCGCTTTTGGTGTCTTTGCCGCACGCGGACACCGACTGGGCGCCGTATTTAGGCGAGATACGGGCGGCTTATCGCGACTTTATCGCCGCTGCAGCGAGGTTTGAGCCGGTCGTCGCGATCGCGCCGAGCCACGAGGATTTTGAACAAATTTGCGGCGGTTTAGCAAACGCGAGCTTCGCGCAAATCGATACCGACGATACGTGGATCCGCGATTACGGCGCGATCGACGTAGAGGAGGGCGGCAAAATTACGGGGCTAAATTTTCGTTTCAACGCCTGGGGCGGCAAATTTGCAAGCGCCAAGGACGACGCGTTAAATTCCAAGCTTTACGCCGCGAATGCCCGCCCGCTGCGAGACGTGGATCTGATCTTAGAAGGCGGCAGCGTCGATTTTGACGGCGCGGGTACGATGCTAACTACGAGCGCGTGTTTGCTGAATGAAAATCGCAACTCCCTAAGCAAGGCCGAGCTGGACGCGCGGCTGCGTGAAATTTTCGGGCTAAGAAACATAATCTGGCTGGGACGCGGCTTCATAAAAGGCGACGACACCGACAGCCACGTAGATACCCTCGCGCGCTTTCTAAGCCCGCGCACTGTGGCTATTTCGTCGTGCGACGATCCGAGCGATCTGCACTATGTGGAGCTTGGCGCGATGAAGGATGAAATTTCATCGCTCGGGTACGACGTGATCGAACTGCCGATCCCGCGCGCGATCTTTTATCAGGGGCGCAGGCTGCCCGCGACGTATGCAAATTTCGTCTTTTTAAACGGCGCGCTCATCGTGCCTACCTACGCAGACCCCGCAGATCCGCACGATCCAAACCGCGCAGCGGACGAGCTGGCGCTGTCGCGTCTGCGAGCGGCGTGCGCGGATCGCGAAGTGGTGGGGGCGAACGCACGCGTTTTCATCCGTCAAAACGGCTCGCTGCACTGCTCGTGTATGAATAAATTCAGGCTTTAAATTTAGATCGAAGGGAAAATATGAAAATTTTAAAAGTTGGACTGATTTCGCATAAATTTGAAGGCACCAAGGCGCGCACTATAGCGCGCAGTATCGAGCTCATCGCGCGCGCAGCGGCGAAGGGCGCGCAGTTAATCGTTTTGCAAGAGCTTCATCAGACGCATTATTTTTGCCAGCGCGAAAATACCGAAAATTTCGACTACGCACAGGATTTCGATCGCGATTTACGGCTGTGGAGCGAGGTGGCGAAGAGATTTGGCGTGGTGCTGGTAAGCTCGCTTTTCGAGCGCCGCGCCGCAGGGCTGTATCACAATACCGCCGTGGTCTTCGAGCGCGACGGCAGTGTTGCCGGCAAGTACCGCAAGATGCATATCCCCGACGATCCGCAGTTTTACGAAAAATTTTATTTCACGCCGGGCGATCTGGGCTTTGAGCCCATAGATACGAGCGTGGGAAGGCTCGGCGTACTCGTGTGCTGGGATCAGTGGTATCCCGAGGCGGCGCGCGCGATGGCGCTACGCGGTGCCGAGCTGCTCATATATCCGACCGCGATCGGGTGGTTCGACGGCGACGGCGAGGACGAAAAGGCGCGCCAGCTGGAGGCCTGGGTCGCGGTACAGCGCGGGCATGCGGTGGCAAACTCCCTGCCTGTAATCGCCGTAAATCGCGTGGGCTTTGAGAGCGCCGCGCTTAGCGAAGTCTCGCCGGATGAAATTTTATCCGAGGGAAATGAAATTTCGGCAGCAAGCAACGGCGAAGCAGTCAGCGATAAAATTTTACGCTCCGCGGATACGGGCGGCGAGAGTAAAATTTTAAGCGAGGGCGGAATTTTATCCTTTAATAACGGGGCGCTAACGGATGGCGGCAAAATGGCGATCGGCGGCGAAATTTTGCCCGCAAAGGATGAGGCGGCACGAGAGAATTTAAAAATTTCGATAGAGATTAAATTTAACGGCGAAACTTTAGAGGTGCTGCCGAATAAACAGCGCGTAGAGCGGCTTGCCAGCGAAGAGGGGATTAGGTTTTGGGGCAATAGCTTTATTTTTGGCGCGCAGGGCGAGCAACTGTTTCGCGCAAACAGCACCGACGAGCTATGCGAAGTCGTAACCATCGATATGCAAAGATGCGAAAACGTGCGCCGCTGGTGGCCGTTTTTGCGCGATAGACGCGTAGAGGAGTACGGAATTCTTACTAAGAGATACGGACTGTAGTGTCCTGTATCTCAAATAGGCATATGGTTTATAGCGTGATGCACGAGGATGAAAGCAAATAATTTTTATGCTATAAATGTGCAGAGGTACAGCTACAATACATTACATTAATAGATCAAATAGGTTCAAAATTTTGATTTTAAAATGCCCGCAAAATCGGGCTTCGTAAATAAATTGTAAAAAATTTGCCAAAAACTATTGACAATTTTTAAATTTTTCTCTATAATTACGCCAAGTTTCGCATATAGGTATGCGGGATGAATTTTATTTAAGGAGTAAACCATGAAAAAAGGTTTTACTATGATTGAGTTGATCTTCGTTATCGTTATTTTAGGTATTTTGGCAGCTGTTGCTATTCCAAGACTTGCAGCTACTCGTGATGATGCTGAGGTTTCTAAGGCAGCTACAAATATTCAGACACTTATAACTGATCTAGGTTCTTACTATACATCGCAAGGTTCATTTGCTGGTACTACTGAAGCAGCAACTGCAAGCATGACTAACGTACCAAACCCTATTAAAGTAAAGAAAGAGACTTGCTTGACTGTAACTGGATATGATCAAGGTGCAGGTGAAGCTAAAATGTCAGTTGTAGATAACACTGCCCTATGCGCGAGAGTATGGGCAATGCCTGGCGTATCTCAGGTTAAATCAATTATTTCGAGCACTATCGGTAATAAGAGTACAGGCAGCTACAAATTTGGTGGTAAAGGTGTTCAATACGAATAGTAGATTATCTTAATAATCTTATTATTCTGCCCTAGCTTCGGCTAGGGCTTTTTTAATTTATATTTCTTTATTTTTTGATTCTATAATTATTAATTTTAAAATTCTCTATTCTTTATAATAATATAATTCTTAAAATTAGATAACTGTTTCGACTTATATATAGTTAATTATGATGCGAGTAATATCATAAAATAAATTTTTAATATTATTTATTATAGGGCTTGACTTATGAGAATAATTTATGTATAATATAACTTTATTTTAAAAAGTTGGGGTATAGCCAAGCGGCAAGGCAATTGGTTTTGGTCCAATCATTCGGAGGTTCGAATCCTCCTACCCCATCCATTTGGTGAATGTTGTTAAATCTTCGCACTTCTTGTATCGCAGAGTAGAGCAGTGGTAGCTCGTCGGGCTCATAACCCGAAGGTCGGTGGTTCAAATCCACCCTCTGCAACCAATATCTTTAAATATTTATATTATAGTATCGCGTCTTTAAGATTTTACTCTTGCCTTTATTTAAAAATGCTAAAATATATGTTTTAATTCAAAATTCGGAATTTTATCTACAAAACTACTCTTATTAATAGTATAAAATTAAGAATAGGATTAATACTATCAAATTCCTTAAATCGTAAAATTTGCCGATTCATCTAAAATCTATGATTTATATTGTATCGCCGATCTTGTTAATAGCATTATAAAGTATTGAAAGGACTTAAATTTACACAGAGTTTCTATCGTAATGTTAAAATTTTAAAGATTCAAGATAAGTTAAAAATTCCTTGAAAGTTTTTAACTTTTCTTGAGTTAAATTTTATTTACCCGCTCGCCTGCTCGCAAATACGGAGGTTATGGAAACTATTCTTCATCTATGATTACCCATCTTTTTCTGGATTCTTCATCGTATTGCTTTAAAATTTCTATTATTCTATTCTGCAATATTTGCAAAGTTTCCATATATTTTGTAGGAATTAGCTCAAAAATATCCTCTAATTCACAGCATTCGATTATTATATCTATAATGCGTTCATCGACCTTATTTTTTTCCAAGTGCGTTGAGATATAGGGTGAAAACAAAATTCTTTGGCTTTCATCTATAGTGATCGCTTTGTGTTCCAATGCCTGTAATGAGCCTAGCGCCATCAATAAAATTGCCCTCTCGCTTACCATGTCAATATTTTTTTCTAATATCATTTGAATCGCTCCGCCCGTATTTAATTTCATCTAAAATCATACAAATCTTCCTCTCGTCTATCTCCCCATAAAGGCAAGGGTTTGCCAGCTCAAATATGATTTCCTGCAAAATTTCATCCTCATATCCTATGTCCTCGCGGCACTCGATTAAATTTGCCCACTCCTCAAGGAGGTCATATGAAATTCCTTTATCGATGGCCCTATTTAAGATGTTTGCGATGGTATTTTGAGTTATCGTTACAAGCTCCAATTCGCTATCAAAGCCTATCTTTGCCAAGTCGCTTTTTATCGCGCTTATACCTTTGGTGAAATTTATCAAATTTAATAAAATATCTATTTTAGCCATCAATGCTGTATTTGCCCTCGCGCCTCTATAACCATATCCTTATACTTTTCATAAAGCCTCGGTTCTAAAATTCTAAATTTCATATTCTTTTTCCTTTTAAAATTTAATCGGTTGCCGATATTTTATTTGCGCAATCCAATTAGAATTTTCATTTGGACACCAGCCCGGGGCCAATGGCTGGATAATATATAAAATCATCTCCGTTTCTAGCGCGATACTTAGTGATATATTGGATCGCCACTTCGAATGCATTGTCATCCCCCTCATTTGTATACCAGCTATCGCATGTGATTATGGGCTTATTGCCGCTTAGGCGATATACTTCTCCTCCTAGGATAATCATACCTTTACCCCTTGTGATTTTTAGTACCTCCATTGCATCATCAAATCTCCAAGCGATTTCATAAAATCCGAGCTTCTCTCTTAAGTTTATACCACGCTCCAGCAGACCCTGCGGCACTATATTTACAAAATCCTCATCTGTAAACAACATAATTCGCTCCTTCCAAGTATAAAATTATTGCCATTGCCATTTTTCTATTTCGTCTTTCTTTACGAAATACCCTCTTTCGTCGCAAGGATAGTAAATTTTACACCATTTGCCTTCGCAGGATTGGATGGGGATGACTATCTCATCATAATAAGCAAATTCCTCTTTATCTTCATAGAAAATTTTACGAATAACGCCATCTTTAAATTTATATATAATTTTTTGATCTATTTTTTCGCCACATTCGCCGTAAAAGGCATCGTCTTTGTGTTTTGCAAAAGTGATTTTATGCCCTAAAATCGTAGGACTGCACCCATATAGGCATAATGCGACAAAAGATATAACAAAATTTCTCATCTCTTTCTCCTCTCTTCTATAATATTGCGTATTGTGTCTTGTACTTTTTGATGCTCTTGACCGTTTTTACCTCCGAATTTGGGCAAAATATACGCTTTGTTCATATGGAAAAACCCATAATGCGAAAAAGACCTCAATAAGCCCCCTAATATTTCGGAAAAGATTATATCCAAAATAAAAATGAAAGAAGCTGGAGTAATTAAAATTTAGAATGAGCGCCTGCGCGCAAGAACCAAATGCAACTAAAAAGAAGTGATTTAAACTTAAAAATAGCTTAATTGGTGGAGGTGTGCGGGATTGAACCGCAGTCCGAAAACAAACGACCAAAGCCTCTACATGTTTAGCAAAAGTGAAGTTCTCGCGCAGGCTCGCTCACTTTCCAAAACGACCCGCCGGCGCAAAGACTAGAGTTTCACCCTACGGCTCGTCACGCCGCAGAGCTACGCTATCGCAGATTACCCGCCGCTGCGCTTAGATAGTATCGGCGCAGAGCAGGGCTCGACTGGACTTACGCAGCTTTAGCGTAAGCAGGAGCAAATTTAACGTTGTTTGCGTTTAAATTTAGTTTGGATTTTATACGCTGTATCCAAAGCGACATGCCGCCTTGACCCATCCGTTCCCGTCGAAGCCAAGTCACCCCCGAAAGAATGCGCGCGCATTTTACTTTAAAATTTTATAAATGTCAAATTCGGCTTATGCTAGAATTGCGTTCAAATTTTAACCAAATCAAGGAGCCAAAATGTCAAAAATCACGCTTTCTAAATTATACGAGATGAAAAAATCCGGCGAAAAGATCGCGATGATCACCGCCTATGACGCGCTTTTTGCTAAAATTTTCGACGACGAGGTCGATATGGTGCTCGTAGGCGACAGCCTAAATATGAGCTTCGGCGGGCACTCCGAGACCCTGGGCGCAAGCGTAGAGCAGATGATCTATCACGCGCGCGCCGTAAGACGGGGGCTAAAGCGGGCGTATATGGTCGTGGACATGCCGTTTTGCTCGTGCGCGACGCCAGAGCTTGCGCTACAAAACTGCGCCAAGGTCTATGAGAGTACCGGCTGCGACGCCGTTAAGATCGAAGGCGGCGCGCATATGGCAGATACCGTGGCGTTGCTTAATCGAAACGGTATCGCCGTGATGAGCCACATCGGGCTAAAGCCACAGTTTTCGCGCTTTACGGGCGGCTACAAGGTAAGTGGGCGCGGAGAGGAGGGGGCGCGTGAGGTCTTAAGCGACGCCAGAGTGCTTGCCGAGGCGGGCGCGGTGCTGCTGCTGGTCGAGGGGACGATCTGCTCGGTCGCAAATCAAGTAGCGCTCGGCACCGACGTGCCCGTCATCGGCATCGGCGCGGGCGCGGGCGTGGACGGACAGGTGCTCGTGTGGAGCGATATGTGCGGGTTTTTCACGGAGTTTCGACCGAAATTCGTTAAGCGCTATCTAGACGGCGCCGAGCTGGTAAAAGGCGCGGTGCGCGAATACGCGCGCGAGCTCAAGGAGGGGAGCTTTCCGAGCGAGGAGTTTGAATATAAGCAATAGCGGGATTTGGGCTAAATTTTAAAATTTACGCGCCTAAATTCTGGCAATAAAACTACGTTTGTCTTAAATTAACGCTTTGTTTTCACGCCACAGGCTATGCAAACAGCTCGCGCCGCTTGAAATTTATTCGGCTTGAGCTATTGCGAGCGCTTTATCTAGTGCGAGAGATCGTAGGCGCTTTGGTGGGCAGATACTCTGCGTGGTATTTTATATGAGCCGTGCCGTGCGAGAGTTTGCGTGCTTCTGCATGCGGAGCGCTATTTCTTTCGCCGACTGCAACGCATGAACGCTCTCGCGCCCCTAGCTCTAAAATACGCTGCGAGCGCTAAATTTTACGCACGCAGCCGTAGAATTCTGGCATAAACTAGCCGTCACGCCTAACGGGTCATAAAATTTAAGGAGAAAATTTGGCTAAAGCTTTAAAAATCATCATAGCCACGGCTCTGGGTTTGCTCTTTTGCGTAAAGGTGCTGCCGATTTTGGCGATAGTTTTGTATTTTAAATTCTTTTTCGTCGATAACGACGCAATAGAGCTAGATAAAGCCCTGCCGATGCAAAATTACGAGCAAAATCGCGAGAAATTTTTGGATCTGTTAGCTTTTGCAGGTCGCAATTTTCCCAAAAATTTGCGCGTTACGATCCAAAGCACTTACGGCGATGAGTATATTTGGATCGATTTGGACGGCAACGAGACGAAATTTTATTCAAATTTTAGAGACAATGCGCCGAGTATCGGCGAGGGGTTAAAGCTCATCGGCTGGGACAAAAAGACGTTTGCAGAGCTAAAATCAAAGCTCGCGGCGATAAACGCCAGAACCATCGTGCTAAATAGAGGCAGCGACAGCAGTGCGCCTTGGGCAGAGATCACCTACCGATACGTGGAGTACTTCACCGATAGCTATCAGTTTTATGCCCCTAATAGCCCGAAGCTTGCCGAGCTACACGCCAAGGGCTGCTCAAAGAAATTTGAAAGCGACGGCGCGGTGTTTTTATTCGAAAGCACAACGTCCGGTTCATATAGAGCATTATGTAGCAGCGATAATAACAAGAGCGTTTTGATCGAAGAGCACGATTTGTAGAACCGGGCTCGCGCAAGAAAAATTTAACGCCTTAATTTGGGGCGCGATCGATAAGGCGCCGTGAGATTGCGAAGCTAAATTTAATCGTTCGGGTCCGCGTTAAGCTTAGCGGTAAATTTTAAAATCCGCGCCGAATTCCAAGCAGTCTCAAAATACCAAACTTTGCGCGAAATTTTACCTAGCTGCGCAAGCGCGTAAGGCAAAATTCTGCATAAAATTCTACACAGAATTTCTTGCAAAATTTTAACCGATTGTGCGAGATAAAATTCTAACCGGCTGCGTACCGCGAAGCTTGAAGCGCGGAATTTAAACCCACGTTGCCGCAAAAATAAAATCCGCATCAAAATTCTACGAGACAAAATTTTGTCGCAAAATTTCGCTGCAAAATTCCAAACGCCGAATTTAATATCACAAAATTCCAAGCGCCAAATTTCACGTCGCAAAATCTCGCGTATTTTGCAAACGGCTAAATTTCGCTTCTAAATTCTACGCGCTCAAATTCCGCACTGCCGCTCCGCAATCACCGCTTGCGAACGCCTGAAGCCTTAAATTTTACGTGCTAAATTCCGCGCCGTAAAATTTAGCGCAGTTACCGTTCGGCGCGCCGCCTTAAAATCGCTACGACAAAATTCCGCACTAAGGCATAGCAGGCGCGGCGGCATGAGCATAGTCTTAAACCGTCGCACTAAAATTTTCGCAGTCTTTCGCGACGGGTGCTTTGCTTTTTAGCCCCGGCCCTAAGCGCGTACCGTAAAATTCTGCGTCGCGAATTTTATTTCGCTCGCAAAGATCCGTCCCTTTAAAATTGTCAAAATTTAGCCATTTTTCGCTACACTTGCTAAAATTTTAAAAACGATTAAAGAGAGATTATGGACAGAATTGTAGAGATCGAAAAGATGCAGCTCGATGAGAGCGTGGAGAGCTCGCTGCGCCCGTCTAGCTTCGAGGATTACGTGGGACAGGAGAAGATCAAATCAAACCTCGCTATCGCGATCGCCGCGGCGAAAAAGCGCGCCGACGTGCTCGATCACGTGCTTTTCTACGGGCCGCCCGGGCTCGGTAAAACCACGCTGGCGCACATCATCGCCGCTCAAATGGGCGCTGCTATCAAGGTCACCGCTGCGCCGATGATCGAAAAGGCGGGCGATCTGGCGGCGATTTTAACGAACCTGCAAAGCGGCGACGTGCTTTTCATCGACGAGATACACCGTCTAAGCCCCGCGATCGAGGAGGTGCTGTATTCGGCGATGGAGGACTTCCGCCTCGACATTATCATCGGCTCGGGTCCCGCCGCGCAGACCATCAAGATCGACATTCCGCACTTCACGCTCATCGGCGCCACGACGCGCGCAGGCATGATCTCGGCGCCGCTACGAGATCGCTTCGGCATGCAGTTTCGCTTGCAGTTTTACACGCACGCCGAGCTTGCGCGGATAGTGCAGATCGCTTCGGTCAAACTCGGCAAGGAGAGCGCGGCAGATGCCAGTGCCGAGATCGCGCGCCGCTCCCGCGGTACTCCGCGTATTGCGCTACGGCTACTGCGCCGCATACGCGATTTTGCCGAGGTGCGCGACGAGGGCGTTATCTCGCACGATCGTGCGCGCGAAGGGCTTGAAGCGCTGGGCGTGGACGAGCAGGGCTTTGACGAGATGGATATAAAATATTTGGAAATTTTATTCGACGCCAAGCGCCGTGCCTTGGGGCTTAGCACGATCGCGGCGGCGCTTAGCGAGGATGAGGGCACGATCGAGGACGTAATCGAGCCCTATTTGCTCGCCAACGGCTATATCGAAAAAACTGCCAAAGGCCGCATCGCAACCGATAAGGCGCGCGAGGCGCTCGGTCGCGTGCTAAAGACCGCGGAGAGAAATCTGTTTGAGGAGTAGGGCAGATGAAATTTTATACTTCACGGCGCTGAGCCATAGCTACGCAGGTGGAAACTCTGCCGTGGCGATTTCTTATATTTGGTCTTTGAATTTTGCTTAGTTTTAAAGTTTCTGCAGATTTAAAATTTAAAGCGGGAGATTTTGTAAATTTAGAGCAAATTTATTATCGGCTCAATAAAATATCCAAAAGAATATGAAGGGAAATTTTATGAAATTCATAACAAAATATATAAAAAGGTTCTTCTATTATTTTTACGATGTATTTTACAGACGCGTTTTTATCAGGGGAGTTTCGCATCCATCAGCACAGGTGGCTAGCATAGGCTGTTATGGTTTGCTTTTTGTCCTGTGCGGGATGCTTCTTACTATTTATAGAACGGATACGTCGCCTAAGCAGTTAAATGAGCTTGAGATAGATACCGGATTTTAAGAAGCGTTTATTATGATTTTCGCGGAAGCGGCGGACGAATACATATAGAACTAGAAAACGGCAAGAAAAAGGTTTATGAAATAAGCAAAAGCGATAGCGATATTTACGAAAAGCTAAAAGGGCAAAAAATCAAAATTTACGGCGAGCCAAGCCCAGATATATTAGGCAATAATGAAATTTTACAGCTTGAAGATAAAGATGAAAAGATATATAAGGAATATAATTTCGATCATAGATTGTTAAGACCATATTTGATGACCGCACAGTTTAAATTCTTTTTAAAAGGGGTGATTTTTCTACTTTTATTGATATTTTTTATAAATTTTTCAGATAGAAATTTGATTAAAAACAATCCAGAAGAAGGAGCAAAAAATGAGTAACGGGTTGGGTATTTATTAGGGATGCGCTTTCGCATGGTCTCGCTAATGCGGCTGCAGCGCAAGCTGGAGCGAAGCTCTGCTTTCATACGCCTATAGGGGCGGCTATTATTCTCGCTCTCCATTAAAAGTTAAAATTTAGTCTATTCGCGCACCTGTTGTGCTCATTATTTTATAAATTCGCTATTCTACGCAGATTGTTGTTTGCGATTATTAAGGTACATTGATTTTCTAAAAAATAGCCTGTCGCCCGTTCAGCCTTCACTATACTCTCGTTTATCGTACCGATTTTACTTTGCTTCTAGCAGACGCATTCGCTATACATTTTTCTTTTCCGCATGAAGTTGTCATTGGGCTTATTATAAGAGTTGCGACGGAGCGGATCCAAACATCGGGCGCGCGTAGCTTTAGATTTTGCGGCGCAACGCGCGCGTCTAGAGCCGATTTATCGGCGCGTGCTGAAACTCTAATTTCGCCTAGCCAGGGAACGCGAGTATTTAGCGCCGGCATATCAGCACTGCCCACCAAAGCGCTAATTTCATCAAATTTAGCCGCACGCACGTCCAGCGTCGGTCTGTCGGCGCGCACGGTCTGCCCGCCTACGCCTACGTAATCGCATACGCCGCGCAGCTCGTGCACGAACGCGCGCTGTTTCTCGCTGCCGATCCGCCCAAGCACCGCGCCGTTTAGCGCGGCGTTGATTTTGATGAAGCAAAAGCCGCCCTCGCGCGCCAGACAAAACGGCTCCGCAAGTTCCGCCGCCGCGGCATGGCAAACGTCAAATTTCACCTCTATGCCCCCGCGGCGTAAAATTTCCGCGCCGCCCGCAGCCTGCGCGTTTGTATCGCGCGCGCCGATTACCACGCGAGATAGGCCTAGCTGTGCCAAAAGCTCGGCGCAAGACGGCGTTTTGCCGCGGTGCGCGCAGGGCTCGAGCGGGACATAGGAGTGCACACCTGGTTTTGACGTATGTTCGAGCTATGCGATATTTTCATAAATCAGGCACGATCCGTGTATACGTCGTATAGCGCGCTGTATATTGAAAACGTACGAGAACGCCGCTCGTAAATTTTATGAAATTTTAAAATTTAATCGAAATCTGATAAAAAAATTTATAAAATAGCCCATCAAATTTCAAAAGGATAAAATTTGCCGACGCCAAAAGACAACGCCGCAAGCCGCAATGAAAACCAGGTCGAAAACGTGGCTCAAAACAACGCCGAGAATAACGCCAAAAGCGAGGCTCAAAATTTCACCGAAAATCAGACCGTAAATAACGCTGAGGGTAAAATCGAAGCCGCCGCCGAAGCTAAAGCGACTGTCAAAAACAAAACCAAAACCGCTGCTGAAAATAGAGCCGAAATCGGCGCCGAAAATCAAAGCGAAAGCATAGCCGAAACGGGCAAAGCCGCCAGAGCAAATACCGACGCCGATAAAGTAGCCGCAGTTGTGTTGGGCACCGCGGAAGGCAGGACTAAAACCTCCGCCGAAAATCAAAGCAAAAACCGGGTCAAAACCGACAAAGTCTCATCTGCCGGTGCAGCTGCATTTAGCGATGCCGCCGAAGCCAATGAAACCTTCTCGGCCAATGCCTCCGCGTTAGGCGCCGCCGCCGCTTCGGGAGCTGCTGCGGGTGTGAAAGCGGGTCTTGCCAAGGCTAGCGGGCGCGCGAAAACGAACAAGATATTTTTTATCGGCGCAACCTTGCTGATGTTTTGCTGCGTGATCTATCTGTTCTCGCCATTTTTGATGGTAATCGTAATCGGCGTGCTGATGGCGGTGGCAACCTCGGGTCTGCACGCTAAAGTAACCAAGCTGTGCCGCGGCAGGCGCACGCTAGCCTCGGTGCTTAGCGTGTTTTTGCTCTGCGCGCTTTTTTTTGTGCCTTTCATCTACGCCGTGATCGAGATCGCCAAAAACGCCGCGAGCTTCGATATGGCGCGCCTAAATGACGCGCTTAGCTACGTTCAGAGCTTAGACATCAGGCTGCCCGGGCCTTTTGAAAAATTTGATACGCAGTTTCGCTCGTTTTTGGCGAACCTAGACGTCGCGGGCGTGGCGAAGCAGATCATCTCCTACCTCTCGGTCGTCGGGAAATCCAGCGCAAAATTTATCGTCGATATGGTGCTTATCATCGTGTTTTGCTTTTTTGCATACCTCTACGGCGAGAGTTTCAAGCGCTTTTTCAAAAAAATTCTACCCGTCGAGCCCGCGCAGATCGATTATATCTTTTCCGAGACGGCAAATACGATGAGCGTCGTGTTTTACTCGACCATCTTTAACGCCGTATTGCAGGGCTTTTTGTTTTCGATCATCGCGGGGATCTTCGGCTTTGACGCGCTGCTGATGGGGGTGCTTTTCGCCTTCTGCTCGCTCATCCCAGCAGTCGGTGGTGCACTCATCTATGTACCCACCGCGCTATACGTGCTAGCGGGGGGTAGCACCTCGGGCGCGATCGTGATAATGGCGTATTGCGTGATACTGATCTCGACGCTCGCGGACAGCTTCGTAAAGCCGCTCGTGATAAAATTTATCAACTCGCGCCTAGTCGAAAACCCAGCAAACATCAACGAGATGCTGATCTTCTTCTCGATGCTTTCGGGCATCAGCACGTTCGGGTTCTGGGGCGTGATCCTGGGGCCCGCGATTTTAACGCTATTTATCGCGGTGCTAAATTTATATGATTATCTAAAAAAGATAGAATTCGAGTAGGGCTTGCGCCGCTTAGCGCTTTTAAATTTATGAAAATGTCGCTCGTAAAGCGCAATACCTAGCACGTCCTTGCGGCTCTTGCGCCCTCGCGGCTTTTTGTACGTTCGCGCCAAATTTTAAAATTTAGCTTCGGCGCGGAATTTCTACGCCTAGGAATTTTAAAATTTATGCTCTTGTTTTGAAATTTAAAAACCCTCTGCGCGCCGCAAGCCTGTGGCCGAACGAAGGGCCGCAATACTAGGGAGTAAATGCGCGCTAAATTTAGCGTGTTTGACGGCGGCGGAGCTCGCTCGATGTTTTACTACGGCGCATCTTAAGCTACGCGCGGAAGTAGTTTCTGCCGGCGGCTGGCGCCCCGGTCGCCGTATTTTTATAGCGCATCCCAAGCAGACGGGCGTCGCGGCGGCTATAGATTGCGGCGTCTGATTTTGGTACGGCATGTTTTTTTATGCGGCGCAAAGCATCGTCCTGCGCAAAAATTTCATAAATTTAATCCGTTTGCCGTTTTTAAAATTCCGTATCGTCATAGGACTAATTGTAGATTTAAATTTACGGCTAAATGTAAGGCGGCGGATCAAAAGCATAAAAGTCTACTAGGAGTGCGAAGGCGGCAGGCTAGAGATACAAAAACAGGCTAGAAGCGGTAAAGATGAGTTGGAAAAAATTTCAAATTCCGTGAGTGCGGATAAAATTTATACAAAAAATTTTACCGAGTGACGCAGAGATTGTCGAAAATATAAAATTTAGACAAAAAGCGCGAATATGGCGGCGGCGGTTTAGATCCGCACCTAGCCGCCGTATTTGATCTGGCTCGGGTCTTTTTCGTCCAGCTCGCGCATTATCTGCTCGCCGTTGTCGGAGTTTGCCGCGGCGATATCTGCGTCCAGATCGGAGTATGAGTAGATCATCATCGCCTCGCTTACGCCCTCTATGGCTTGTATCGCGCGAAATGCAGCGATCTCGCCCTCGAAGCTCTCCGCGCTAATCGTGGCTACCGCCTTGCCGTCCTCGCACGCGACGAACTCGCAGCCGCCGATACTTTGCAGCTGCTTGCGAAACGCCGCTACGTCGGTATTTGCGCCTAGATAGATCACGACGCTTGAAATATTCATTTTAGCCCCCAAAAGTAGATATATCTATTATACCCCGAGCCCACGAGATAATCTCCTTCAAAAAGCAGATAGTTGATGATATCGTTATCTAGCTCGATGCTGCGGACGATCTCGCCTGCTTTATTGATTACGCGCACGCCGTTACCAACGGTAAAAGCGCCCAGCTCTGGGCTGAGCGCCACGGCAAAAACTGCAAAATGGGCGTTATAAAATTTAGCGAAATCGCCGTTTTCGTAGTAGCACGATCTTTCCTTGTCGTTCGAGCCGCTCATCATGCGATCGCCAAGTAGTGCCACGAAGTAGATCCCGTCCTTGTGCAGGGACTTTTGGCTCATAAGTTTTTTCGCTTTCGCGTCGAAATAAAACACGATGCCGCCTTCGCACGAGATTAGTAGCGTCCCGCTAGTGCGGTCGTAGGCGCTGCCGCCCAAAGACGCGATGGTGAGCTTTTGCTCGAAGCTTACCTTGCCGCTAGGTAGGTCGAAGTATAAAATTTCGCTACCAAGACCTAGCAAAATCACGGTATTTTCGTCGTAGAAATAGACGTTTTTAATCCCAGTCATCGGCAATTTGTAGTGTGTGATCTTACCGCCTGCAAACACGCCCAGCATCTTTTCAAACGCGTCGCCGTTATACAAAAATGCGTATTTTTCGCCTAGTTTATCGACGTCGAATATGGTAGCGCCCATCGGCTCGTCTAGGTAATTTTTGGACGAGGGCAGGGCGAAAATTAGCGTTTTGGATATTGCGCCTGAAGCGGAATTCTGGGCAGAATTTAATGCCGTAGAATTCTCGGCAGAATTTTGTTTCGCGGAATTTGCTAAAGAATTTATGGCAGCGGAATTCGCAGTAGAATCTCCCGTGGAATTTACGCTTGCTTTCGCATTAGAGTTCTGCGCCGCATCGGAATTTATGCTTGCGGCGGAATTTTGATCTGCGAAATTTTGCCCGGCAGCAGAATTTTGCATGGAATTCTCCGCAGAGTTAATGGTGATTTTATAGAGCTTGCCGTTGTCAAGCCCTGCGTAAATTTCGCCGTCTAGATTTTTTAGCACCGCGACGTTTGCGTCAAGCTCTAGTATGAAGCTAGCGTGTTTGATCTTTGTAGGCGCATCTATGCCCACAGCGCCACTAGGTATTGCAACGCCGTTGCCGGCATAGATGAAGCAGGCGCAAAGTAGTAGCGGCGGTAAAAATTTCATCGTGCGCTCCTACTCAACCTCGGTGCCTTGATTTAGTGTATCTATGAGATTAGAAGTGGAATTTGCGTCGCTAAACCTGCTAAAATCAGCCTTAAAATTATTTTTCACGAGCGGATTGGTTTGGGCTTGCGGTACGTGGCATTGCGTGCAGTTGAATCGCTGCTCGGCTAGCGTGCCGTTTAGATCCGCGCCTGTGCGAAAGTCCACCAAGTGGCTTTTTGGAATCGGCGTAGAACCTACATCCTTAGCGACATCGGGCATATGGCAGGTTACGCACATATTGTTATCCTTTGTGATCGGCACGAGCCCCTCTAGGCTGTGCGGTATGAGCGGCGGAGCGTTTTCGAAGCTGCGCTCGATTTTCGAAGCTGCGCCCGGAGCGTCCTCGCTATATTTGAAATCGGGTAGGGAATTTTTATTTTGCACCGATTCGTCCACGCTTTTTATAAAGCCCAAGCTGTCGGCATCTATAGAAGCCGTCTTGTCCGCGGCAAATAGCGCCGCACAGCATGCAAGAGCCAAGCCTAAAACCATTTTTTTCATTTTTTCACTCCTAATATACTAAAATTTAACGCATCGTCGTCGCATATGTCGATGCAGCGCCCGCAGCTGATACACTCGCTGCTAACGCGCCCGTTTTCGCGCCCAACCATCTTAAGCACCTGAACTTCGGGGCAGACCATTTTGCATTTGCCGCACATCGTGCATTTATCAACCTCATGGCGAACGCGAATGACGCTAAAATAGCTAAGCACAGCCCAAAATCCGCCGAGCGGGCATAGCCGCGAGCAGATAGTGCGATCGCCTGCGAAAATTTCAAAAACTACGATCAGTAGCGCGATTGCAAACGCACTAGCACTCAGCGATATGACGGCGCGCGCGAAAAGCGAGATAAAGCTTACACTCTCAAACGCCGCAAAGCCGAAAGCTCCGCTGCAAATGAGCGCTAGCACCGCTAGGACGTAGCGAGCCTTGCGGCTTACGCTAACGATCTTAGTCGTTATGCCAAGTCTTTTACGAAGCCAGGCGGCAAGATCGGTCAGTAAATTTATCGGGCAGACCCATGAGCAATATAATCGCGGCGCTATAAGCGCATAAAATGCGCCTACGATAACCGCTCCGATAACCGCCGTAGCGCCCAAAGAAAAGCTAGCTAACAGCATCTGCGCCGTCGCAAACGGATCGCTTAGATTAATCGTACCCAAAAGTTTCGACGAGCTTAGATTGCCTTTTAGAATTCCGGATAAAATTCCGTTTTCGCTCGCGGCTTTGAAGGCGAAATTATTTCCTAAAACAAAAAGGACTAGAATAGAAATTTGGCTCAAACGCCTTAAAATAGTATATTTCATTGTCTAGCCCCTTCCAATAGATCGTCTTCGTTTAAGTAGTCCTTGCTCTTTTGCGGATCGAGCTTGATTTTGGTGTCTGCGTCCTTTAGCTTCGCGTCATCGCCCTTGATCCAGCCTTTGACGTAGTTATCGCTTGAAATTCCTATGACGCGCTCGCGCTCCACGACGCTGATAGCCGCCTTTTTCGTGACGCAGGCATGCTCGCACTTACCGCAACCCGTGCAGTAGTCGCTATCTACGACGGGCACGAGCAGGGCGTGCTTTTCGGTGCGGTTGTTATGGCGGTAATCGATCCTGAGCGCCTTGTCCATTACGGGGCAGTTTCGCACGCACGCGTCGCATTGGATACCGGCGTAAGCGATGCAATGCTCAGTATCTATGACCGCAACGCCCATTTTGGATAGACGCACGTTAAGCTTGGAGTCTTCGCTTACCAGGCTTTTATCTAATGCGTCGCTAGGACAGGCCGCGACGCAAGGTATGTCGTCGCACATATAGCACGGAATTTCGCGCGGGATAAAAAACGGCGTGCCGTTTGCGATAGCATGATCGCAAAAGCTCGCGAGCTTAAGCGTATCAAATGGGCACGCCTCGACACAAAGTCCGCACCTTAGGCATTTGCTAAGAAATTCTTTCTCGCTTATAGCTCCGGGCGGGCGGAGTCTGGCGTGCTCGCCGGAGTTTGCGACTCCGAGCCCCAAAACGCCTACGCCCGCAGCTAAAGAAAGAATACCTAAGACCTCACGCCTATCCATAATTTACGCCTTGTAAATTTTAACCGCGCATTTTTTGTAGTCGGTCTCTTTTGAAAGCGGACAGGTATGATCGAGCGTGACGCGGTTGATATAAACTTTCTCGTCAAAAAACGGCACGAAAATAAGCCCCTTCGGCGGAATGTTACGTCCGTGGAAGTCCACGCGCGCTTTGACTTTGCCGCGGCGCGACTCGATCCAGACGATCTCGTTTTGTTGCACGCCGATTTTGGCGCCGTCAGCTTCGTTCATATAGCATCTTGCCTCAGGCACCGCGCGATAAAGCTCCGGCACGCGCATAGTCATAGTGCCCGTATGCCAGTGCTCCAGCACGCGACCCGTACATAGCCAGAAAGGATACTCCTCGCTTGGCACTTCTACAGGATCCATATATGGACGGAAGAAAATTTTAGCCTTGTTCGCGAGGCTCGTTTTTTCTTCGCCTGAAGTAGCAGATTTCAGATCGCCACTAGGAAGCGCCGCTTTGGCGTTGCCATAGAAGGCGAAGTCGCTATCCGGAGCCGCTTTTTTAGCATAGGGATCGTATTGGGCGTTAAAGCGCCAAAGCGTCTCTTTACCGTCTACGACCGGCCATCTAAGACCACGCACTCGGTGATATGTATCGAAATCAGCTAGGTCGTGTCCGTGACCGGTACCGAATTTTCGGTATTCCTCCCAGAGATATTTTTGGATGAAAAAGCCATATCCTTTAAATTCTTTGCCGTCGCTGCCAATTACGCTACGAGAGTCGCCGTTTACTTCGGAGTTATCGAAGCTTGCCATAATCGGATCTTTTGCCGCGAAAGCCTGAGCGTCTTTGTTTGCAAAGAGCACTTCAAATAGTGTAGTCTCTGGAGTGTAGCCAAATTCTGAAATTTTATCTAATACGTTTGGAAGCGTAAGCTTATCATTTACTTTAACCTCGCCCCAGAAATCCTTGAGTTTGAAGCGCTTGGAAAACTCTAGCATCTGCCACGTATCGCTCATCGCATCGCCCACAGGAAGAACCTGCTGCCTCCACCACTGAGTTCTGCGCTCGGCATTGCCGTATGCACCCCATTTTTCGTAGATCATCGCGGTTGGCAGGATTAGATCGGCTACCTTTGCGCTTAGTCCCGGATATGGCTCGCTTACTACGATGAAGTTATCCATCTCGCGCGCCGCGGCTATCCAGTGGTTTGCGTTGGCGATCTGCTGCCACGGGTTATTTACCTGTACCCATAGCCATTTTATCTTGCCGTCTTCGAGATTACGCAGAGCCTGCACGTAGTGCGCACCCGGTTTTGGATTTATCGTGCCCTCGGGAAGCTTCCAAATTTTTTCAGAAACCTTTCTGTGTGCCGGATTTGCCACGACCATATCGGCAGGTAGGCGGTGAGAAAACGTGCCCACCTCTCTAGCCGTGCCGCAAGCGCTAGGCTGACCGGTAAGCGAAAACGCTCCGCAGCCAGGTTTGGCTTGCTTGCCAAGAAGGAAATGCACCATGTAGCTTTGCTCATTGACCCAAGTTCCTCTTGAGTGCTGATTAAAGCCCATCGTCCAAAAGCTTACTACTTTGCGATCCTTTTCGATGTAATAATCTGCCAGCTGCTTTAGCTTGGTCTTAAACGCCTCTAAATCCTCACTTTCGTCCCCCTTAGCTAAAGGCGCTACGAAATCTAGCGTGTAAGGCTCCAGCGCTTTTTTAAATTCTTCGAAGCTTATGAGCCAGTGAGCATCTGATTTGTCAGAGTGTTTATTTTCGAGTACGTCGCCCTCTTTCATACCCAGATATGCTAACGTAACGCCCTCGGATTTGCTTAAAATTTTGGATTTTTGCTTGGCTGCAGTATCGAGCTCGGTCTTGCGGTATTTTTTATGATTTATATCTTCTCGCAAACCGTAGCCGATATCCACAGGGCCTGTAGCGAACACGCAGTGCTCTTTAATAAATTTCTCGTCTATCATCTCGGGATGGTTATAAACGATCTCCCTTGCTATGTAGTTCCATATCGCAAGATCGGTATTTGGACGGAATATAATTTCGATATCGGCGATGTTTGAGGTGCGGCTAGAGTAGGTCGAGAGATTTATAACTTTTACGCGGTCTGAGTTGCGAAGCTTGTGGTCGGAGACGCGAGACCAAAGAATCGGGTGCATCTCAGCCATATTCGCGCCCCAGGCGATGATGGTATCAGTTAGTTCGATATCGTCGAAAACGCCCGCAGGCTCGTCAATACCGAAGGTTTGCATAAAACCTACGACGGCGCTGGCCATGCACTGGCGAGCGTTGGGATCGAGATTATTGGAGCGAAAGCCCGCCTTTACTAGCTTTGCTGCGGCGTAGCCTTCGGTAATGGTGTATTGACCGCTGCCTAACACGGCAAAGCCCTCGGGGCCGCCTTCGTTATAGGCGCGCCTAAAATGCTTCTCCATTTCGTCGAACGCTCGTTGCCAGCTGATCTCTACAAATTTACCCTTTTTGTCAAATTCCCCCTTGGAATTTACGCGCAAAAGAGGCTTAGTAATGCGATCGGCGCCATACATGATTTTGGCGTTGAAGTAGCCTTTGATGCAGTTTAGACCGCGATTTACGGGCGCTAACGGATCGCCTTTGACCGCTACGATCTTGCCGTCTTTGGTGGCTACCATGATGCCACAGCCGGTGCCGCAGAAGCGACAGGCTGCCTTGTCCCAGCGCCAACCTTTTTCGGCTTCGTCCGCAGCACTAAGACTGCTAGGCAAGCTGATACCCGCAACGCTACAGGCAGCCGCTGCCGCAGAGCTTTTTATAAAGTCTCGTCTATCCATGAGATTAACCTTTCGTTTAGAATTAATTTCTACTAAGATTTTGAATAATAGCATAAAAAAACAGCTTAGTCTAGATTAAAATCAAGGTTTTTTCTACATAGATTTCAGATATAAGATAATAATTTTATAAATTTTAAATTTAGTGACTTAAATTTTATCAGGATAGCGAGTTTTTGATAAATTTTAATATAGATTTTCATTTAATTAAATTAATATAATATACCGATAAATTAGCATTAAAATTTCATAAAAATTTAATCGTGCTTTGAGATAAAACGAAGCGTAATATAATTTCAAAATTCTATTAAAATTATAAAACTTAGCTTAAAAAACGTTTTTTGCGCTATGCGATAAATTTTACGTGCAAATACCGTCATTATCGAGGCGAAAGCGTAAAATTTAACTATTCAATTTAATATGCGATATTTGCATATTGCTTAAATTTTGCTTAAAAAAATTCACTAATTTAAAATTTCTTTTATAATCTAGAAAGTATAATAGCCGTGCAAACCAAAATTCTTGAAAGGAATATTATGCAATCCAGAGAAAAGATTGTCAAAACGACTTGTCCTTACTGCGGCACCGGCTGTGGTATCGATCTTATCGTAAAAGACGGCAGGATCGTAAACGCGCGCCCTACGCAGGCCCACCACGTAAATGACGGCGAGCTATGCTTAAAAGGGATGTTCGGCTGGGAGTTCGTAAACTCTCCAAAACGCCTTGCCAAACCTATGATCCGTAAGAAAAACGGAGTATTTGATAGAAGCGGCAAGCTTGAGGAGGTAAGCTTTGAAGAGGCTTATGATTTTGTAGCGTCTAAATTTAAAGAGACCGTCGCTAAATATGGCCCAAGCTCAATAATGGGCTTTAGCTCGGCGCGCTCAAATAACGAAGACAACTACGTTTTTCAGAAATTTTTCCGAGCTCAGGGCAGCAACAACGTCGATCACTGCGCCCGTCTTTGACACGCTCCTACAGTGGCAGGTCTTGCCAACACGCTAGGAAACGGAACGATGACGAACGATTTGGTAGAATTCGCTACCGATACGGACGTATTTTTACTCATCGGCACCAACACGAGCGAGTGTCACCCGATCATCGCTATGCAGATGCAGCGAGGCTTGCAGCGCGGCGCCAAGATGATTGTCGTAGATCCGAAGCGCACCGATATGGCGAAAAAAGCCGATATCTATCTACAAATCCCGGTTGGCGCGAACATTAAGACGCTAAATACCATTATGAATGTTATCATTGCTGAAAATCTACAAGATGACGAGTTTATCAAAAACTACGCTCACGGCTACGAATATCTAAAAGAAGCGGTTAAGGACTTTACTCCTGAGCGATTCGAGCGCGAGACCGGCGTGAAAAAAGAGCTCGTAATCGAAGCTGCTAGAATGTATGCTAAAGCAGGCGCAGCGGCGATCTGCTACACGATGGGTATCACGCAGTTTAGCGACGGCACATCAAACGTCTTTTCGCTTTCAAATTTAGCTATTTTGACGGGGAATTTAGGCAAACGAGGCGCGGGCGTAAATCCTTTGCGCGGTCAAAACAACGTCCAGGGCGCATGCGATATGGGCGCGCTACCTAACGTCATCCCGGCAGGTGCGGTAAATTCCGCTTACGCTCAGGAGCAGGCGCGCAGAGTATGGCACTTCGAGCTAAATCCAACTCCAGGCTTTAAACTTACGATTGCTCCAGATAAGATGGATAGCGGCGAGCTGAAGCTACTCTACGTTTACGGTGAAAATCCCGTAATGAGCGATCCTTGGACGGAACACTTTGTGCATGCAACGCACCATTTGGATTGCTTTATCGTGCAGGATCTTTTCTTTACCGAGAGCGCACAGAAAGCCGATGTCGTACTACCTGCTGCCGGCTGGGGCGAGAAGGATGGCACCTTTTTAAACACTTCCCGTCGCGTCCAGCGCACGCGCAAGGCAAGCGAGCCGGCTCCTGGCGTAGAGCCTGATTGGAAGGTTGTTTGCAATATCGCGCAAAGAATGGGACTTGAAGGGTTTGATTTTTTGAGCGCGGAAGAAATTTGGAACGAAGTGCGTGCATTAATGCCTAAATTTTTCGGAGGAATTAGCTACTATAGGCTAGATAAGCTAGGCGGCATAAGCTGGCCATGTCCTGATGAAGATCATCCGGGCACACCGGTGCTTTATGCAGATCATAAATCGATGCTGCCTGACGGTAAATTTAGAATGGTGCCAGTGCTTTACGTGGATGATAAAGAGGGGCGCGCTAAAGCTGAGGCGGATTTTAGAGCCAAGATGAAAATTCCTGATGATTATCCGGTGGGAAGCGGCGCGCTTAGCGAGATTCCGGATGAAATTTATCCGTGCTTATTTACGACCGGGCGTAAGGTTTATCACTACCATACGGGCACGATGACGAGAGAGTGCCGCGCGCTAGAGTACGGTGCGGGCGCAGAAGGCGCGCTCATCGAGGTAAGCCCTGACATCGCACGCGAACGCGAGCTTACCGAAGGTTGCTACGCGCTCGTTAAAAATAAGCGCGGTCAGATCGCTGCGAAGCTTCGCATAAATCCGGATCTGAAAGAGGGCACGATATTTACGACCTTCCATTACAGCGAGGCCGACGGCAACGAGCTCGTACATGCGGGCGATCTAGATCCGCTATCAGGTATCCCGCCGCTAAAAATGACGATCGCAAATATCAGAAAGCTTAGCGAGAGCGAGTTTATCGAGTTCAGAAGACAAAACGAGATGTCAATGCACTCCGAGAAACCTTATCTATCGCCGGTGCATAGGTAGTTTGGGCGGTAAATTCCGCCCGCTTTGCAAAGATGAAATTTAATCGCGGCTGCTGGCAGCGGCAAAATTTGATGAAATTTTATCTTTGCGGGCGCTTAATAGCCGCTTGTGCTCACAGTGCGAGCGGCTCGTGGATTTTCCACGCGATTTTTTAAATACAAAATTGCGAGCGCTTTAAATTTACGCACGCCGCTTCAGTACTACGGCTTTACTTCGGCGGATTAAGGCTATTTAAGCAAAATTTCACTACGATATCGGCGAAATTAAAATAAGGAAGGTCTATGGAGCCGATTTATAGGGCGGAGATAGTTAAATTTAAAGGAGATGAAAGAAGGATCGTAAGCGATATCTTGGTGCGCGAGATCAAGCTTGAAATTTTACTAAACGACAAGCGTTTCGGCGCGCTAATGGCGACTCCGAGCGATTTAAAGGCGCTTGCGGTAGGCTATTTGCTGAGCGAAAATTTGATCTCGGATCCAAGCGGTATAAAAAGCATCGAGCTCGCGCCGGACGGACTTAGCGTGAATGTATGCGGCGAGATAAACGAAAAGCGGCTAAATAGCTTCGATGCCGAAAAGGTCATCATCAGCGGCTGCGGGCGCAGCTCTACCGCAAATATCGATCCTGCAGCGATGGCGGCGCGCAAAGTCCGCTCGGACGCTAAATTTCATAAGAATGAAATTTTAAATTTGATGAGCGAGTTTTACACGCAGTGCGAGCTTTACGAGATGACCGGCTGCGTGCACACCGCAAAGCTCTTTACCGCGGGCGGCGAGTATTTTATCGGCGAGGATATCGCCCAGCACAATACCATCGATAAATCGGTCGGCAAGGCGGTCTTGGCGGGGCACGATACGCAGGGCTCGCTTCTTTTGGTAAGCGGCAGGCTAAGCTCCGAAATGGTCGCCAAAGCCGTGATGAGCGGCATTAGCGCGCTTGTTTCGCGTACGGCTCCTACGAGCCTCGGCGTCGTGATCGCGCGTAAATTTGATCTTACCCTTTGTGGCTTCGCGCGCGGCGAAAATTTAAACGTTTATAGCGGCGAAGAGAGAATTTTGAGTTAAGAGGGCGGCATGGAGATAGATATCAAGATAGACGATAAAAAAGCAAGCGAGATCAAAAGGCTGATTTTAAATTTACTAAATCCAAGCGGCAAGCTCGATTGCGGCGCGGCGTTTAAGATCGCTGCCAAATTAGGCGTGGACGCGAGCGTAGTAGGAGATCTCGCGGCGCGCGAAGGGATACGGATAGATCGCTGCGAACTCGGACAGTTCGGCAAGCTGCAATGTAGCGGAGGCAGTATAAAGGCGCTGCAGAAGCTAAATCCGTTTTTGGATGAGAAAAGGCGGATTTTTTGCCGCGACGCCCGCGCCGTAGCTAGCGGCGGAGTTGGGTTTGATACCGTGCGCTCTACGCTTAAGGAGCACGCCATAGACGTGAAATATTGTCAGCTGGGCTGCTTTAAGGAGAAGAAAGGCAAAAGAATGAGGGTAAAAACAAAAACTTGGATCGAAAATGCGCAGGGCAAGCTCATTTTCGGCAAGGGCAAAACCGAAGTGCTGGACGTGATCGCCCAGACGGGCTCCATCTCTAAAGCCGCAGAGGTTTTGGGGATGAACTACAAAAAGTGTTGGAGCCATCTGCAAATTTTACAAAAAAATCTGCAAGAGGAGCTCTTTAGCACCAAGCAAGGCGGCGGCAACGCCGCAGGCACGACGCTAAATGAGCGCGCCTATGAGCTCATCGCCGCGTATAAGCAGCTGCAAAGCGATATAGAAAACTACGCAAACGAGCGCTTTAAGGAGCTTTTTTTGAAAAAAGAGGGCGAGAAAGACGCTAGCAAAGCAAAAGATAAAAATCATTAAATTTAAAGGAGAAAACGATGTTTGTAAAGCTAAACGAACGAACCTATCTAAATAAAGACAGGATCACACGTATCAAGGTAGATAGCGTCCAAGACGGTATTAGAATTCGCTTCTACGAGGGGCAGTTTCAAGTCGCCAAAAGCGGCAGATTTGAAAGCGAAGAAAAAGCGATGGAGTGGCTGCAGAAAAATTTTATCGGCAAATAGGCGCAAAGCGCACTTCATAGCCGCGCGAGCAGCTTGCGAACAGATCCGTAAAATACGCTCTTCGTGATACGGTAGCGGCTCGCGCTCATTAGCACGACGATGATTTTCAGGTTTGCGCTTTCAAGAAGAGCTTGCGCAAATATGTTGCGGTAAATTTACAGCGAACAAGCTTCGGATATAGAGCCTAGCGTAGGTGTAAATAGAGGATGTAGCTATGCAAATAAGATCTATGACAACATTCGTTCGCCAAATTTACTTGAAAGATTCATCATTTTAACCCGACCTAACGGCATTTTTTGCTCAGTTTTGCCTATCGTGCCTATATAGTATTTATATTTTATTAAGTACTGATTGGGTATAGTCGCGGGCAAAATTCTAAGGGGAAATTTTGAAAAGCTTCAAACTTCGGTTTATTTATGCCGTCTGCGTGGTAGTCGTATGCGTGCTGTATCTGCTAGCCGAAAGATCAGGTTTTACGGAGCACAAACAAACCCATTTTACCGTTACTTCAGATACTAATGTCTCCAAAGTGCCAGGTCTTAGCAAATACGTAACCCAAGAAGAGGTCGATAGCTTCGCATTTCGCTACTGGGATATAGATTACAATTCAAACCCGAAAAACGTATTTAAAGAACCCGCCATAGACGTAGAGCTAAAAAGACTTTTAAAAAGCAAGCAAACTGATGAAATTTTAAAATTTATGAAAGATAATAATCTATCCGTCGATCATATTATGCACGGAGGGGTAACGCCCGTTATGTATTCTAGCTTTTGGAATGATACAAATACCACTCAAGAGCTTATAAAGATAGGTGCGGATATACATAAAAAAGACGAATACAAGCTATCCGCTATGGCTTATGCTATAGAAAATAATGCTACCAAAGCGGTAAGACTGCTTTTAGACAACGGGGTTAAATTTGAAGAGGTCAAAATGGTGCAGGGCTATATAGTTTGCCCTAGATATTCTGACGACACCGAAATCATAGTTGGCAACAATATAGATATAAAATTACGTACTGAGTGTTTAATCAATCACGATCACTCAAAAGATCCTATTTATCCATTAAACTATGCAATATATAGTAACCTTATAGAAATTGCCGATATGATGCTACAAAAAGGTATGAAACCGAAAGCATATGAAGGTCCTTTGTATTATTTAAGTAATAGCAGCATTCCATTTCAGCGAAAAGAAATATTTAAAAGATCTATTTATACTTTTCTTCCGCGGGATATGATGTATAAAGATAAATTAAAATTATTAATAAAACATAATATAGATGGCTTGCCTGATAAAGATGACTTTATTGTAGCCCGCAACAATTGTCTGAATAATACAGCCATGTCTATAAAAGAGAAGGAGTCTTACATAAACCATATGAACGATTACTGCTATGGAGAAAAGATCTTAGAATCATATGAATGGGCTCTTCGGGGGAGATGGGAAGTTAAAAATAACGAAGAAAAAGAAAAAGGAACAGATAGATACTGGAAAGAAAAAGATTTTATAAAATTTTTCGGCTATATGCCAAATGATAAAAAATGTACTAAGTTAGCACCTGACATCAAAATATTAAATTTCTATAATATGAAAATAGATAGATATAAAGCTCTTTGCGGCAATGGGCTGAGCGATGAAGAGATTTTGCAAAAAAGCAGCCTCAAAGATAAAAATAGTACTGAGGCATTCGATATTGAGACATTTTTTAAATATTTAAATTTTGAGGAAATGTTAGAGAAAGCGAAAGTGAAAATTCTACATAACGGCGAGAAAATAGATATAAAAGATTATGCCGAAATTCTAAGACAAGAAGCGGCTAAAAAACTAGATAGTAATCAATAAATTTTAAGGAGTAAAACTATATAGCATAAGAACTTAAGCGATATAGTAGGCAAAGCTTTTCTAAATTCTCATTAAAATTCCTCCATGCTAGGCCCTAAATTAATCCAAATTTCACTATAATTAATCACTTAAATTTTAAAGGTCGCGAATGTTAAGTTTAGACGAAATACGAAAAAATATCATCTTAAAACAAGGCGTGCATTATTTTGATTTCGCGGCTTCCGGGCTTGCTTATGAACCCGTAGAGCGCGAGATAGCGGACGTTTTAAAAACCTACGCCAACACACACTCCGACAGTAGTTCGAGCGCCATCATCACGCAGAAGCGCTACGAGGGTGCGCGCGAGAGCCTAAAAAAGCTGCTGGGGCTTGACGAGCGGTTTTATCTCATTGCTTGCGGGCAGGGCGCGACGGCCGCGATCAAGAAATTTCAGGAGCTGCTTGGCATCTATCTGCCGCCTGCGACCAGAAGTGCGATCGGCGAGGCGAATTTACGCGCCGCGCAGCTTCCGCTCGTGCTCGTTTCGCCATACGAACACCACTCAAACGAGCTTAGCTTTCGCGAGGGACTTTGCGACTACCTACGCGTGCCGCTTAGCGAGGGCGGCGAGATCGATCTGCTCGCGCTTGAGCGCATTCTGAGGCTAAACGCCGGACGCCGCATCATCGGCTCGTTTAGCGCCGCCTCAAACGTCACGGGCGTCGTTAGCGACTACAAAAAAATCAGCAAACTAATCAGAGCCGCAGGCGGCATCGTGGCCTTTGACTGCGCGGCGCTCAGCTCGCACGCAAATTTAGACTGCGATCATTTCGACGCGATTTTCCTCTCGTCGCATAAGCTACTCGGAGGGCCTGCTAGCTGCGGGCTTTTGGCGATCAAAAAGGAGCTGCTTAACAGCGATGTGCCGACCTTTGCCGCGGGCGGGACGGTCGCCTACGCCAGCCGCGAAGGGCACGTGTTTTTGAAAAATCCCGAGCAGCTAGAGGAGGGCGGTACACCGCCTATTATCGGGCTTATGCGGGCAAATTTAGCATACGCGCTGCGAAACGAGGTGGGTTTTGAGAGGATAAAAAGCATCGAGGACGAGCTAGCGCGTCTTTTTGAGAGTGAGCTAGCAGGCATTGACGAGATCATAAACTACGCTCCAAAGGGTGCGCCGCGGCTGCCGATAATTTCCTTTAATGTGCGCGGCGTCTCGGCGTATGATTTCGCCGCGAGCCTTAGCAACGACTTCAGTATCCAGACGCGCGCGGGCGTAATGTGCGCAGGCCCGTACGCTCACGATTTGCTGGGTATCAAGGAGGGTCGCATGCCAGAAGCCAAGCCCGGCTTCGTGCGCGTGAGCCTGCACTACACGCACACCGAGCAAGACGTGGTCTATCTCGTGGACGCGATAAAATCCTGTATCAAAAAGCACCGCGAGCTTTGGGGTGAGGAAAAGGCGATGTATGAGATGTTCGGCGGTAAAATTTAAGCAGCGCGGGTTAGAACTTTGCCGCTTTTTTTGAGCTTGTAAAATTTTGTAAAATTCTGCACCGCTTTTAAAATTTATCGGAATTCCGTGCCGTCTCTTTGGAATTTTACGCGGGTTTTGCGCCGCAGAATTCTTACCATCGTTCCGCCTTTGCATTATAGATAAAATAAACGACAGGCTCTGCGGAGGAACATATAATTTCACTCGTAAATTTACGAGCAAATTCCGCGGAGTTAAAATTTAGAATTTTAAATTCCGCGTCTAGAAATTGTGGAATTTCAAAATTCCGTTAGCTGTATTCGCGGCTAAGCTTTAAAATTTCTTAGCAATGGAATTTTAAAATTTCACGCTGTGCTGCTCGGTAAAGCCCTGCTTGTAAATTTCAAAATTTAAAGGCGCAAATTTTTGCGCTCTGTTTCGCCGGGTACGTCGCGCTAGATAGTTAGCAGTAAAAATTTGAAAAAATAATATTAGTGCCGCACGAATAAAATTCTAAAAGCAAAATAAAGCTTATCCGCACTTCGCGTAGAATTACTCCAGCCCTAAAAACGCGCCGTTTTCAAATCCGAAATAGATCCTCTCACCTGCGCTCCAGCGCCGCTCATCCTGCGCCGTGACGCATTTTAGAAGCATGTCGCCCGCCTTGATCTTGATGAGCAGTGAGGAGCCGTACTGAAGCGAAACCGAGTGCAAAATCCCCGCGAAGCAGCGCTCAAACGGGCTTTGAGATAATAAAATTTTACTCGGATTTATCGCGATTTTGCGGGCGCGTGCAAGCCCATCTTTAAGGTGCAGCGAAATTTCATCCGAAAATTTTAAAACTCCGTTTTGCACGTCAAAGATGTTTTTGTATTCAAACTCGCATATCTTGCCGCGATGCAGAAATACGCTTCTTTGCGCGATCGCGCTGAGCCATTTCTCATCGTGGCTGGCGATGATAAAACCGCAGCCGTAGCGACTCCGCATAAATAAAATCGCGCGCGCAAAGAGCTTGGAGGCGGCAAGATCGAGGCTGTTGGTCGGCTCGTCGAGCAGATAGAGCTTCGCGCGCTGCGCCAGAGCGAGCGCAAACGCGATGCGCTGCGTCTGCCCCGAGCTAAGCTCGAAATGCTTCTTTGATAAAAAACTTCTATCAAGCCCCGTTAGGTCGAGCGCTTCATCCACTCGCTCGTCAAATTCCGCAAGCGCGCCGCGGCTTTTGAGCGCAAATTTAAAATTTTGCTCCACGCTGCGTTTTAAAAGCACGGGCTCGGGCAGCAGCAGACAGATCTGCCGCAACGTCTGCAAAGAGGGCACCTGCTGCCCCCAAAGCTCCACGCTACCGCCGCTCGGACGCTGCAAAAAGGCTAAAATCCGCAGTAGCGTGGATTTGCCGCTGCCGTTGGAGCCCAAAAGCGCCGTGATGCCGCTCGTATTTAGATCGAGGCTGGGGATATTTAGAATTTCGCTCCGTCCGTAGCGCAGCACTAGATCCCGAACCGAGATCAGCTCGCTATGGGGTACAGATCGCGCGGCGGCGGAATTCTTATCCGTAAATTTCTCACTCGCAGAATTCTCGCTCTTGGAATTTGCGATAATGGAATTCTCGGTCGGAGAATTTTTACTCGTAGAATTTCCCGCAGTGAAATTTTTACTCGTAGAATTCTCGCCTGCATAATTTACGTCTGTGGAATTTTCACTCATAAAATTTTCGAGCTCTCGCTCCGCCCGGTTTTTGTCTGTGAAATTTTTGCTCGGACGCTTTAGCTTATCTGCATTCATCGATCTAGCCTTTTTAACGCGTGAATGGCTAAATTTACCGCAAACGCTATTAAAATCAGCACCAGCGCGAGCGCTATACCCATCGCAAACTCGCCCTTGTTGGTCTCAAGCGAGATCGCCGTGGTGATCGTGCGGGTGAAATATTTAATATTGCCGCCGATCATCATCGCTACGCCTACCTCTGCGACGATTCGCCCGTAAGCGGTGGCGATGACGACCAGCAGGGCATAACGCAGCTCGTAAAGCACGCAAAGGATTAAATTTAGCGGGCTTAGGCGGTAGTTCATAATGTTTAGATAGTGCTTCTTATCCATATTTTCGATGACGCTGGCGCTTAGCGAGACGATGATGGGAAGCGCCAGCACAAACTGCCCGAGCATTACGGCTTTGAGCGTAAAAAGCAGCCCCAACTCGCCCAAAGGGCCGTTTCTGGAGATGAAAGCGTAAAGGATCAGTCCTATCGCTACCGTGGGCATCGCAAGCGCTACGTCGCTTAAAAGCCTAAGCGTTCTGCGAGCGCGAAATTCGTAAAATCCGAGGATAAATCCTATCGGAAAGCCGGTCATAATCGCAAAAAGTATCGAGATGCTCGAAGTATAAAGCGTCGCCTTAATCGCCGAAAAGGTCTCCGCATCGCCGCTAAAAAGCAGCCCGAATGCGCTTAAAATTCCTTCTAAAATAAAGTCCAAGATCGTGTCCTAAATGTTCTATTTTGGCATATTTATAAACCAAATTTATATGCTATAATAGCACATTTTTTAAAGGAGATAACATGAAAAAAATATTTTTCGCTTCGCTCGCTCTTGGTGCGAGCCTTTTTGCCGCCGATAACGATTTGGTGATGGCAACTACAACGAGTACCGATAATACGGGCTTGCTAGACGCGATCTATCCTGCGTATAAGGCGGAAACCGGCGTCGATATCAAATGGACGGCGGTAGGCACAGGTGCTGCTCTAAAGCTTGGCGAGAACTGCGATGCGGACATACTTTTCGTGCATTCGCCGAAAGTCGAGAAAGAATTTGTAGAAAAAGGCTTCGGCGTTGATCGCACGCCCGTTATGTATAACGATTTTATCCTCATCGCCGATAAATCCATCGCGCCTAAATTTAAAGGCAAAGACCTTAAGGGCTCGTTTGAGCTAATCAAGGCGGAGAAGATTAAATTTTTCTCTCGCGGCGATAAATCGGGCACCGATAACAAAGAGAAAGGTATTTGGAAAAAGGTTGAGGGCGCCGTGCCTGAAAACGAGGCGTGGTATAACCAAACCGGTCAAGGTATGATCGCTACGATCAACGCAGCCGCTGAGCAAAAGGGCGTGACCTTCACCGATCGCGGCACTTACATCAAATACGAGGATAATAAAAAGGGCAATCCCGATATGGTTATCATCAATGAAGGCGACAACGATCTGAAGAATTTTTACTCCGTAATCGCGGTCAATCCGAAGCACTGCCCAAAAGCCGACTATGAAAACGCGCAGCGCTTCATCAAATGGATCACTAGCGAGAAAGGGCAGAAGTTCGTAGGCGATTTCAAGCTGCTAAATAAGCCGCTTTTCACTCCTGATGCGAATACTCGCAAGAACTAATCTTAGCTCAAATGCGAGCTAGGCTTTAAATTTAAAGGTAAAATTTAATTTCGGCTGCCGCTCGCGCTCTTTGACGGATTTTAGAGCAAAGATCGCGGGCGCGTCGTACAGACTTTTGTGTCGCGTCATGCGGTGGCGCAGTATTTTTAAGCTACACCGCGCGGCGTGGCGAAATTTTATGGATTAGAGTTTAAATTTAAAGTAGTCGATAATAAAAGAAAGAATTTTAACTTCAGCTCTAGCAAGCAATGCCCAGCAACTCAATACCCACTTTCGTCGCCTTCTCCTTGTGAGTTAAAATTTATCTTATTCTTTTGATTCTTTAAATTTTGGTATTGTTTAAAAAGTATGTCCGTCTCATGTTTATAATCGTATAAATTTTTATTATAAAATATCGTTTTATAATCGAGATTGTTCCCCTTGTCGTATATTGAAATGAAAGAAAATATATATTCTCTATCGCAATCCATATTTTCATCAATTATCTTTTTATAGTTATAGCAAAACGGGTATACGCTCTTTTTTTTGTTGATAAAATATATCCCTAAATATAGAGTTTAAAAGCCTTCTATAACATCTGTTTTCTGGAGTAATTATGTCAAATTTTTTAGTTTTTGTTTCGTGCATAATTGGTAATTGTATGTCATTTTTACTTATAAATACAAAATCAGTAAATAGGTCGAATGAGTGGTTGGCGCCATCTCCAAACCTCATATATATAAAATTCTCTATAAAATTTCCATCTTCGTCAATCAAAT
>CAURUA010000016.1:0-39106 GCA_963528045.1 uncultured Campylobacter sp.
GCGGGCGTTTGCGCTCGGCGTGCAGGCGGGGCGCGATGCCTATCTGGCGGGGCTAGGCGTCGTTTCTAAGACGGCCTGCGCAAGCTCGCCGCTAACGGGATTTTTGAGATAGCGGTTAAAATTTTAAGCGCGCTTGGTTGTGCGAGTCGTATTTTTTTGCGCCGAATTTGCCTTTCTTGGGTTGTACGGATACATATCGCGCAAGGTTTTTGCGCCATGTGAGTTAAATCTCAGCACACTTTGTTAAGCCCTATGCCGAACGATATAAATTCCGCATTTCGCTAGGCATCTTAAAGTGTAGTGGCGAAAAGTATAATTTGGCAGCGGTGTAGCGCGCAGCAGGCTCGGCGATCAAATTTTAAAATTTAATCGGGCTGAAAGCAGCCCGATCGAGAGAAACCCGATTGATCGGCGGGCTATTTTAGCATGTCGTATTTATCGCAGTATTCTCGTAAAGAGTCTTTATCGTAGCCGAATAACCCTGGGTGTTTTTTGCCCATTTCGCAGGCCTTTTGATAGTATTGTGTCGCCCTTGCTCTGTCGCCACCTGCTTCAAGAACTGAAGCAAAATTCCCGCACGCCATCCAACTTCCCGCATCGCAGGCTCTTCTGGCATATCCCATAGCCCGCGTCATATCCATTTTAACCCCTTTACCATTTGCATACATATAACCTAAATTGTTGCAGCCGTCTGCATATCCGCCGTCGCAAGCTTTATCGAATAGTTCGACAGCCTTTTTATAATCTTTTTTCACCCCTTTGCCACCATGATACATTGCTCCCAAATCCGAGCAAGCTACATAATCGTTTCCGTCGCAAGCCTTTTTAAAGTAGTAAAGTGCTTTTTTATAATCCCTATCGGATGCGTTTCCCCCGAACAAGGTCGGATTTTTATAAAGAGCGCCGGCGTAACTGCAAGCCTCAAAATCACCTGCTTCGCAATTTTGCTCAAATTGTTTAACTTGCTCTTTGCTAAAAGTTATGCCAAAAGCCAAAGAGCCCAACAGGGCTAAACCTAAGATGATTTTTTTCATTACTTCTCCTTAAAATTTTACGAAAGTATATTCTTTCATCTTTTAATAATCACTAAAATTTAAAATGCGAACGGGGCGCTCCGTTTTAAAATTTTTTACCGAAATCCTGCTAAAATGCGCTTCTAAACCAAACGAAAAGAAACTTTGCGGCGCCTAAATTTACACGTAAAAGCGTGCCGAGTGGAATTTAAATGAAAATTTAAAAGGAAAATTTTAAAGATGAATAAAACCGGCTATCTAGCGGGCATGGAGGATATCGGAAGCGAGATGATGGAGCGTACACTTGCTCTGCGCGAGGGTTTTTGCGAGGAGGCGAGCGAGGCTGACGTGCAAAGGGCGATCGGCGCGAAAAACAGAACTCTGCGCGATTTTGCAGCGCTACTAAGCGTGCGCGCGGGCGAGCATTTGGAGCAGATCGCGCAAGCCGCAGCGCGCGAAAAAGCGGCGCATTTCGGCAGCAATATCGCCGTTTTTACGCCGATTTACATCTCCAATTACTGCGACAATCTGTGCGTTTACTGCGGCTTTAACTGCAAAAACAAAATCGCGCGCGCAAGGCTCGATGAGGCGCAGCTAAAGGCGGAGTTTGAGGCGATTGCGGAAAGCGGGTTAGAAGAAATTTTAATCCTCACCGGCGAGAGCGAGAAAAACAGCCCCGTGCGCTACATCGGGCGCGCCTGCGAGCTCGCGCGGCAGTATTTTAAGGTAATCGGCGTCGAAATTTATCCGCTAAACTCCGCCGACTACGCCCATTTGCACGCTTGCGGCGTCGATTTCGTCACCGTTTTTCAAGAAACCTACGATCCCGCGCGCTACGCACAGCTGCATCTTGCGGGTAACAAGCGCGTTTTTGCGTATCGCTTCGCAGCCCAAGAGCGCGCGATCAGAGGCGGTATGCGCGGCGTGGGTTTTGCGGCGCTTTTGGGGCTTGGGGACTTCCGCCGCGATGCCTTTGCTACGGGCGTGCACGCGTGGCTGCTTCAGCGCAAGTACCCGCGCGCGGAGATTGCCTTTTCGGTGCCGCGCCTGCGCCCGATCATCAATAACGACAAAATAAACCCGAAGGACGTCGGCGAGCGCGAGCTGCTGCAGGTTATGTGCGCGTATCGACTGCTGCTGCCAAGTGCGCAGATCACGATCTCCACGCGCGAGAGAGCGGGCTTCCGCGACAATGCGATTAGGATCGCGGCGAGCAAAATTTCGGCGGGCGTGAGCGTGGGTATCGGCGGACACAGCGAGCAGAGGGGCGACGAGCAGTTCGAGATCAGCGACGCGCGCAGCGTAAGCGAGGTCTGCGAGGCGATCCGCAGCGGCGGGCTGCAGCCGCTGATGAGCGAGTATATCTATGTGTGAGGCGCGAAATTTTACCGCGTGCGTGGATGAAATTTACGGCGTTAGACGCGAGATTTGCAGCGCCGCGCACGGCGATAAAATTTATGGCGCTATGGCAGATGATAAAATTTTCGATGTCATGTCAGCTGGCGCGGGAAATTTTGAGATACAAAATGCGCGTGTAAAGTTAAGATCTCGGAATACATACGCGGATTTAAAATTTAAGGGCGGCGCAAATTCCGAGCCCACGGGCAACGCAAATTTTAAATTTAAAAACGGCACGAGCTTCGGGTTCTTATGCAGCGGCAACGCAAGGTCGCTAAAATCAAACGGCTGGGCGAACGCTTTGAGTTCTAGCGCTGCGGCGGAAATTTCAGCCATTGTCTCGGCGGGCGAAATTTTGAAATATGGCGTGACGGCGGGGATTTCGGCGCTCGCCCTAGCAAGTAAAATTTTAATCTCTAGCATCGCAGGCGAAATTTTAAATTTGAGTGCGGCGCCACGCACGGATGTTGAGTTTAAAGGAGCGGGCGGATGCCAGATTTAGAGCTTGCTTCGCGCATTACGATTATCACAAATCGCGCGCTCTGCGGCGGTGAGGCGGCGCTGCTTGCGCGCATACCGGATTTTGCCGCGGCAGGCGTAGGCGAGATCGTCGTGCGCGAAAAGGATTTAGACGAAGCGGCCTATGCGGCGCTGTTTGGTAAAATTTTACTCGCCTGCGAAAGTGGGTTTTGTGCTGATACAGCCCGTGCGGACGGGATTATTGCAAATGAAGCTCGTGCCGTTAAATTTGGCGAAGCCCAAGCTTTTGCGGGCGGATTAGACGCGAGCGCGGCCTGCGCGGATAAAATTTCACTCTACGAGCGCAACGAGGACAAAATTTTATTAAAAAAGCTCCATTTGGGCGGCGGCAAGAGCGAGATTTGCGCGGATACAGCCCGCAGACATGGTGCCGCTACAGATGAGATACGGCCTAAAAATTCCGCTTGCGTTTTAGATGAAATTTTGTCTGAAAATTTTATCGACGCTGCAAACTGCGCGAATGATAGCGCGCCTGGCGAAATTTCGCTTCGCAGCGCCGTATGCGAAACAAAACCCGCGGCAGAGATCGCACAGAGCGTAGTAAATGCGGAAAGTATGCAGGGTGCGCAAAGTGCAGAAAATGCAAATGATGTGCATAGTGCAAAAAATGCGGGGAGTGCGTGGAGCGCGCAGTACACGGAAAGCTCGGAAAGTATAGAGGGCGTAGGAAATTCACAGAGCGTGAAAGGGGAGGAAAACTCGCAGAGCGCGAAGGGCGCGCAGAGCGCAGAGAGCGCAAGGCGCCTGCCCGCGATCTTTGTGCATAATTTTGCAGATTTTGCGCTGCGGGCGGGCGAGAGAAATTTATGGCTGCCGCTCGGGGTTTTGCGGAGCTTCAGCGCGGTGCGCGGCACGGAATTTTTGCGCGCAAATTTCAAAAAACTGATCGCTTCCTGCCACAGCGAGGCGGAGGCGCGCGAGGCGCTGGAGCTGGGCGCGAACGCGATATGTCTGAGCCATATATTCGCGACCGATTGCAAGGCGGGGCTCGCGCCGAAGGGGCTAAATTTGATTCGCGCCGTGCGGGAGTTTTTCGCAGGCGAAATTTACGCGCTAGGCGGCATCACGCCGCGTAATTTTGCCTCCGTTCTACGCGCGGGAGCCGACAGGATCGCCGTTATGAGCCCTGCAATGGCGGCGCGGGACGCGAGCGATTTTATAAGAAAATTTAAGAAATGAATCGATCCGAAAATGTGGTCCGTTTCTTTTGTCGCGCCCTTGCCGCCGTCATTTCGCGCATGCGGCGCGATGCAAAACACATTTTAAATAAAATCAAAAATGCGCGAAATGGGCGCGATTTATTGCGATTTAAGCCCGAAGTTATAAAATATGAGCAATTTAAGCTTAAGGATGTTTTTTGGATAAAGTGCGGTTTGAGGAATCTAAAAAGCCTCTAAACGAGGGGCGTCGGACTTTCAAGCAAAAGCTTCGAAAAGTCGCTAGCACCTGCATCTTTGACAATGCGGATTTAAGCGATGCAAGGGATCTCAGCTCATTAAATTTAAACGATACAAATTTGATTGGCAAAAGCTTTAAAAATGCGAATTTTAATCAAACAGACCCCGAATCGCAACCCGATCATCTTTGCGGCGCAAATTTCCGAGATAGAAATTTAAACGGCACGAATTTAAACTCAAAAGACGAGGTAAAATTTCAAAATTTAAACTCGGGCGGTATTTCATCGCGGGGCGTTAAAACTCGTGATTACGATAAAGAGCCGCTAGTCATCAAAGATTATATAACGATCGTATATGATAAATCTCATATAAAAGGTAAAAAAGTGAGATTGATAAAAAATGCGGAGCAAATAGCGATTTGGGCGATATTTGTAAGCATATAGGGTTGAGGTAAAAAATGAGAAACTAAAATGCGAATTTTGCAATTTTCGCGCATTTTTTTCACATTTTTGAAAACGAGCCCTAGGGGGCTTAAAAATAGCTTCAAAGTTTTTTCAAAAAGCTTCAAAATCCCTAAAAATAGGCTTCAAATCACGCAGCGCAAAACCTTGCCGACGATTTGTACTCGGATCTCGTCGTTCGGTCCTATCTCATAGCTGCGGTATTCTTGATTGACGCTATTAACAAAAAGCGTGCCGTTTGGGTGCTTTTGTAGCAATTTTACCATAAAATTTCCGCCGAAATCTATGATATAAAGTCCATCCCCATCGAAGCTCGGCCCCATGCGTGCTATAACCCAGCTATCCGGATAAAGCATCGGTATCATCGAATATCCGACGACTTTGAGGCAGCGGATATTATGCTCGTTTACGGGTAAATTAAAAAGCATCCGAGAAAAAGGCACGAGCACGTCCGTATCGTATACTTCGACGCCTTCGATATCGACGCTCTCGCCCGCACCGACGGCCGAGCTCAGCTTACGGATGAAAATTTGATCCTCTGCGATCTGCTCTTTTTGTGACCTTTTAAGGTTTGCGGGACTAAGGGACAAATTGGGGGACGACTTATGGACACTTATGGACAAACCATTGGACATCTTGTCGTTTAAAAAATAAGATATATTTACACCAAACGCAGAAGCTATTTTTTCTAAATTTAGTTGTGTAATATTTCCTTTGCCGCTTTCATATAATTGTATGCTGGACTTGCCAACACCTGATTTTTCAGCCAAATCGCCTTGCGTCCATTCTTTATTTTCTCGCAAAGACCTAATCTTTTGTGCTAAATTCATAAAATCCCCTTGACAAACCTAATAAATTAGATTATAATTTCGACATCTATACCAAAATTATATCAAAGGAAGCTTAAACGATGATAGATTTTATCGGTAACGTAAAAAGCGGCGGGGTAGCGGAGCAAATCCAAATCAAGACAAATAAAACTCTAAAGCGTTTTTGTCGCGAGAATAACCTAAGCTATAGTAGCATTTTAAACGGGTACTACTCCAAAAAAGCCAAGAATACTTTTAAAAAAGTCGGGATAAAAGTAGCCTAATATGTGGGTAACCAGTAAGCATGCGGCGAAAATTTTGAGCGTCAAATATGACGCTCTGATGAAAGCTGCTAAGCGTGCGGAAAAGGCAGGCAAAAAATTTTGCTCGATAAAACCTAATATATTATGTTTTACCTACACCGATGGCATCGGGCGCGGCGGTAAAACCCTTCAAATTTGGATTGATGATAATCTGATAAACGGCAAAAACGGCGAAATTTCACAGCAAAGCGCGCCCGCTCCCATTAAAAATAGCGCGGGGAGCGAAGATAAATGCCTGGAGCCCGCGCCCTCCGCAGAGCAAAACGAGCGTAGCGACGCAAGGCGAAGCCGAAGCGGCGTTTCTTGCAAGCGCAGCGAAGCAGAGCAAAACGCTCCGAGCCTAAAGATCAAGGATATAGAAAAGATGAATAAGTTAAAGGCGGTAAACGAGCTAAAAAGCTGTCCTGCAGGAATGAGTAAGACGCTATGGGGCAAGGGAGTAGCGGCGAAATACGAAGTGAGTTTAAAAACGCTTTATTCGTGGGCTAAGCTATTTAAGCAAAGCGAAGTGGAGGTAAGAAACGATGAGCTAAGCATTGATTTCAAAGCTAAGTTTAAAAGCTCAAGCTTTGAGATGAGCGCTTTAGAGTGGGCGGTGGGCTTTATGCTGCACAATCCGCTAGCTAGCAAGAGCTTTGCTTACGAGCAGCTGCAATCCTATGCGAAAGATAACGCCCTTAAAATCGGCTCATATCAAAGCTTTGCCCGCCTAACCGCGGCGCCCGAGATCAAAGCGATGTTACTTCGTGCAAGCTGCGGCGATCGCGGCGTACGAAACGAGTGGGCTATGCATATCATCCGCGATCTAAACTGCTACGAAAGTATGGAGATGATCTGCGGCGATCAGATAGTATTTGATTTCGATGCGGTAGGCCCCGCAGGAGAGGTAGTTAATCCTAACGCTTATGTTTGGATCGATATGGGAAGCGGAGCGATAATAGGCATAGATATAGTACTTGGAAAATATAACCGCCTAAGCGTAGGCAATAGCTTAAAGATGGCTTTGCGCTTTGGCATCCCAGATGCCATCTATACCGATAACGGAAAGCCCGAGCTAAGCGAGTATATCGCAGGCGTCAGATCTCAGCTAGGCGGGATCAAATTTAGAGATTTTGACGATTTGGCGCCAAATCTACTTCATAAAAAAGCGAAGGTAAGGAATTCTCGCGCGAAACCTATCGAAAATATCTTTAATCACGTCCAGCGCCGCATGGGCGAGATGGTAATAGCTGAGCGCGGCGGAGCGGGATATCACAAGGACGGTGATAGACAAAGCGAGATCATAGCTAAATATATAAAGCAAAATCCGCTTAATTTTACCGATTTTATCTCATATTTCGAGCGGGCGGTGAGGTGGTGGAACGAACACTATAACGCCTCTCGCAAAATTCATCCTTTAAAAAGCTTCTTAGATAAGTTGGAGGCTAAGCCTAGGGCGGTATTTGATGAAACTACGCTTGAGTATATCTTTAGCGAACGCAGATCTATCAGAGTGAGAAATAGCTGCATAACTCTATCGGTAATGGGGCAGAGGCGGACATATTCGCATCCTACGCTTTGCAAATTCGTAGGGCAAAACGTAGAGGTAAGGATAAACAGAGGCGAGGTAGAAAGCGTATTCGTCGTAGATATGAAAAATAATCGCCCTATTTGCGAGGCTCATTTGATAGATCGTATAGATCCGCGCGATCATACCGCGCTTAGCGCGCAGCTAGCTAAAAATGAGGCGGTGGTGAGCGCCGTTAGGCAGGCGTTTGGCTATTACGCAAACCTTTATAAACGCCCTAATACTATCAGCTCCTATGCGAGTACGGCGTTTGAAGTCGAGGCCCAAAGACAAAACAGCAGGCGTCTGCACTCCAAAATTGCTATGAGCAACGAGGAGCTTTTGGCGGCGATGTAAAGCGCCTTTAAAATCCGCTAGCGGGCGGATTTTATAAGCGTTTGCTTAAATTTAGCCTATGGGCAAAGGAAAGAGCGATGAGTTTAAAAGAAAAATTCGAGGTATGCAAGGCTTACGGCATAACCTTAGGCAAGATCGCAGATGCGATCGGCAAGAGAGAAGGCACCGTTAGCGGCGTGCTAAACGGCAAATATGACTCCTCTAAAAGCGAGCTATATGCTGCTGCGATCGAGGCGTTTTTAGACAAGGTAATTGCCGCTAATACTCCCAAAAAAGAGGCGCAAAATGGCGGAGTTTGGCTAAGCTTAGCGCAGCAAAAGATCAAGGAGCGCATCTATAAGATGGAGCAGACGAAGCTTAGCTTTTTTGAGCTCATTTTGGGCGAAAGCGGCATGGGAAAAACCTACCTGCTTCAAAAGCTTACGGGCGATCTCGGCGGTATCTACGTAAAGGCTAGAAAGAGCCTAAGCGCCAGCGCATTTATGAGTTTGCTGCTGCGAGCCGTAGGCGAAAAGCCTAAGGGTAATACGGATGATAAATTCGAGCAGTTTTGCGAGGCTATCTCGAACTTAAAAACACGTCTGATAGTAATCGACGAAGCCGATCTTTTCGTGCGCGATAACGATCTGACTTTTGAGCGAAAATTTGAGCTTTTGCGCGAGATCTATGAGTTTAGTAAACGCGAAAACCTAGGCATAGCCGTAATTGCCGTAGGTATCGGAGTGCTTAAAAAGCGTATCGATAGGCTAGGAGGCTATCTACAAAGTAGGCTTACCTACTCGCCGGAGATGACGCTAAGCAGGGATGAGCTTATTAAAATCGGCAAGCTGGCAGGTATTGATGCAGAAGTGGCGGAGTTTTTAGCCGAGGGGCAAAACGCAAGGTTATATGAAAAGACGGCGCTAAATTTAGCCCTAGGCTACGAGCAAAAGGTAGCCGCTAATTTAGTTTATCACGTACGAAAAAGATAAGGAGATAAAAATGAAAATTTCAAAAGATACAAATATGAAAATGAGCGATCTAAAAGCTTGCAAAGATGAGATCATAATCGCGCACTCATTCATTCTCTTCAAGACCCCGCGAGGTTGGATCTCAAAGATGAGGCGCCGTGAGAGCATAGCGGTGCCGATCCCGCACTTCCGCCGCGGGCTAGGAACAATTTGGAGCTAAGGCTTTGATTTTAAATGGCGCCCTGCGCGGGCGTCTTATAAAGTCAAAGTCAAATAAAGGAGTGGATATGAAATTTCCTAAAGAGCTTGAAGCAAAACGCACTAAGTGCATAGTATACACCCGCGTAATGGGCTACTTACGCCCGGTAGAGAGCTTCAATATTGGTAAAGTAGGCGAACACAAAGAACGTGTGCTATTTGAAGAGAAAAAAGATGAGAGCCACACTAAGTAGGCGCGATAAGCGGAAGCAAAAGGAAGTGTGAAATGCAAAGAATTCAGGGCTACCGCACGGACAAGGTATGCGCCGAGCGGGTGAGGATGCTAAAGGGCGATGCGGACGTAGCTTACCGCGAGCTTGCGGCGATGCTAGGCATCAGCGTCGAGCGCGTCGCGATGATAGAGCGCACGGCGCTTGCGAAGCTTAGGCACCCAAAAAATCGCAAGAAGTGGATGGAGATATTTGAAACCATCGCAGAGCTTGAGCGCTGCGAAGCTCAAAGACTCGGCAGCGGCTGGAGCCTGAAAGGAACGAAGAGTTGAAGTTAAAAGATCTAATCAATCTAAGCGCCGAAAACTACAGCGCCGCAGCTCTGCGCGAACTACACGCAAAGATGAGCGCCGCAGTACCCTCCGCAGTAAGCGTAGGTTTGCGCTCGGTGCGTCGCGACGAGGTAAAGGGCGGGCAGCTCGTAAAGGGCTGGGCGTTTTATGTGAGCTTTTGCTACGGATCTAAAAAGCCCTGTGCGGAAATCGCATGCTTTGGTAGGCTTCATATTTGCGCCGATGAGACGATGGCAGCAGATTCGTATATGGGGAAAATTTTAAAACACCTAGAAGAAGCGTAACGTTTATCAAGCCCTCTGCGAGGGTTTATATAAGCGCTAAAGCTTAAATTTTAAAAGAAAGGAGCAAAAGACAATGGACAAACGAACGGCAAGGCTTTGTTTCGTAAGCTCGCCGTATGCAAGTATCCCATGCAAGCATGATCGAGATCGCGGCTACTACGCCCGCAAGCTTGCCGAGCAGGCCTGCGCCGTAGTCAGAGCTAACGGCTACGAACCCATAAGCCCGGTGCTTGCATGGCTAGGAGTGTATAGCGAACTAGAGCGCGAGCGAATAATGAAAAACTGTGAGGAGCTTCTAAGCGTTTGCAGCTACTACTATTTCTTTCCGTGCGAGTACAGCAAGGAGAGCAAAGGTATGGCTTACGAGCGAGAGCTTGCAAGGCAGCTCGGCGTGAGGGAGCTGAAATTCAGCCTTTTTGAGTAATGGCTGTGCGGATCGTAAAGAAGAATAAAAATCACCTTCCGATCTGCCTAAGATACGGCTATGTGCTAAGTTACGGACTAGCCAAAAAACTTAAAATTTTAGGAGAAAAACCATGGAGATCAAAAACTTCGCAGACGTCGATAACGCGCTAAAGCGAGTATGTGAGCTTGAGGTGGCATTAGCCGATATTAATGGTGAAATAACGCTGAAGTGCAATGAGATCAAAGACGCGCAAAAAGCTAAGGTAGAAAAGCTCGATAGTGAAAAGAAATATATTGAAGCCCAAATCACGGCTTTCTGCGAGAGCAATAAGGCGGAGTTCGCCGAGAAGCGCAGTAAGGACTTTACCTTCGGTAAGATCGGATACAAACTAAGCAAAAGCGTAAGCTTGCCGCGCATCAAAGAAAAGGTCGAAAAGCTCATCAAGGCGCTAAAGAGCTATAAGCTTGATGAGTGCATCACGTACGAAGAGACTATAAACAAAGAAGCGATCTGCGAGCTTGATGACGCAAGCCTCGTTAAGCTTGGTCTAAAGCGCACGATAAAGGATAACTTCCGCATAGAGACTAAGATAGAAAATTTGCAAAGCGCAAATGTCTAAAAATTTGCGCCTTGCAAACTTTAACAAAAAGCCCTATCTAAGGGCTTTTGATTAAGGTTTTATGAAGCGAAATTTTGGTAAAATATTGAAAAAGAAACATAAAATATAAGGAAGAGTATATGCGGGAAACAACGCAATTAACCCTTTTTGACGTAGCCAATAGAGAAAACGATAAATTCGAACTCTCTTCGCATAAAAACGGCGCTACGTATTGGTTGGCGAGCGAATTAGCGCAAATGCTCGAATACGATAGCGCGAAGTCGCTAAACAAAGCCGTAAATAAAGCTATCGCCGTATGTTCTAGCATAGGCTACAATATATTAGAGCATTTTACCCCCATTGGCGGTAATGCCGACTATAAGCTCTCTCGCTTCGCCTGCTTTTTGGTGTCTATGAATGCCGATATTAAAAAGCCTAGAGTGGCGCAAGCCCAAGCGTATTTTGCTACCATAGCCGAAGCTTTACATCGTTACATCGAGATTGAGCAATTAGAGCGATTAGATATTAGAGAAAAAACCAAAGACGCCAATAAAGCCTTAACTGGGGTAGCCAATACTCACGGCGTGCAAAATTACGCCTATTTTATGGATGCGGGGTATATGGGTATGTATAATATGCGCCTTAAAGACCTTTTGCGTATCAAGGGGCTTACCGTAAAAGATAAAATTTTCGACTTTATGGGCTCTCGTGAACTTGCGGCGAACCTTTTCAGACTTCAAGAAACAAAAGCCAAGATCGAAAATAGTAATATCTACGGACAAAAAAATTTGGAAGGTACCGCTTACGAAGTCGGACGCAAGGTTAGAAACATAATGATCGAAAACGACGGCGTGCGCCCGGAAATGCTCGCGAGAACCGAACATATCAAAGAGGTATCTAAAGAGCTTAAAAAAGTGGGCAAAAAATTTGAAAAGATAGATAAGGGCAAAAATGAGCGAGAAGAATGATAATCTAATCAAAACTACTTGCAAACAGCTTGGGCTTACTTATAAGCAGCTCGGGGAGCTTATCGGACTAAGTGAAGGGCGAGTAAAGCAAATTGCGATACTTGATAATTCCGAAATTAGCGAGCAAGTCATTAAATCTCTTGAAATGCTGATAAAAATTCGCGAACTAGAAACTGAAATAAACGAGGTTCGCGAGTTTAAAATTCTACTAAAAAGATTAGCAAAGTAATAAAAACTAACCTAATCTTTTAAATTCTACCAAAAACATAACGTAAAACCTTGACATAAGTTCGTATTTATGTTATTATTTTCGCATAAGGGTTATAAAATATAACTTTTATAGGTTTAGTCATTTCAAATGTCAAAACTTAGCTTTTACCGACGGCTTAATTTTAAGCCATCGAGTGAAGCACGGATTATGGCCTAAGGTTTGTCTAAAGACTTCAATCGTTTAAAATTTTACCAAAGGAGTAAAAGATGAAAAATTTAGTAGTCATTAATGACCAAAGCGTAGAGTTTGAAGTGATGGATAATGGGATATTCACCACTTCATTAAGTGTTGCAGCAGTTTTTGAGAAACGCCATGCCGATATTATAGCTAAAATATCCGAATTTCCAGCTGATGATTTTAACGAACGGAATTTTTCGCTCGTTAAATATCAAGACCAAAAAGGCGAATTTCGTCCAATGTATAAAATGACCCGCGACGGATTTTCGCTTCTCGTTATGGGTTTTACGGGCGAGCGAGCTTATAGGTGGAAAATAGAGTTTATTGCCGCTTTTAATAAGATGGAGGCGATGATTAAGCGCGGCAACTCTCACTTAGACGCTATTATCGACAATATGGGCGTCCTAAACGAAAAGATAGATAAGCTTCAGGCTAAAAACTCCGCTCTTGCGGGTGAGCTGATCGAAGCTAGCCGCAAATACACCGCCGCACTCGAGCGCGAAAACGCCCTATTGCGTCGCGATGCCGAAGGAGCCGGGCAGCTGCTTAAGAAGTCCACCAAGCTAAGCGAAGCGGAGAGAGATGAAGTAGCAAGGCTATATGAAAGCGGGCTATCGCAGGCGCAGATATGCCGCAGGCTCGGTCGCAGCGATACGGCAGTGCGAAATGCGATAAGATCTCGCAGCTTGGGTAGCGCGGGCGGACTTTTCGGAGGTGCGCTATGAGGGAAGTAAATATCGATTATCTCGATGCGGCGGATAGGGCAAGGGATATGCTTTTATGCCTAGGCGTTTTAATGCAAGGTCTTGGCTTAGTGTGCGAGAATTACGAAAGCCCCAGCGGGCTAAAAGAGGCTCTATATCTTTTAAGCAGATCCTGCGACGACGCAAGCGACGATATGGCTCGGGCGAAAGCTGAGGGATTGCCGCCTGCTAAGGCATAAAATAATCTAATCGGGGCGAGAGATCGCCCCTGTTAAAAATTCCGCCCGTTTTTGCTACAATCGCAGCGTCTTTAAACCGCAGGAGCGAAATCATGACCAAATCTCAAGAAATTTATCGCAAAAAGCTTCTAGCAATGATCCATCTGCACCCCTTTCATAAGCACGCCGTGCAAGAAGGGGCGTGGGATGTGTTTTTGCAAAGCTGGGGTGTGTGCAGCTGCGCCGAGCTAAACGTAAAAGAGCTCGTAAACGTGCTAGCGGTAATGGACGGCAAGGCCGCCCCTCGCAGATTTGAGGGCGCAGCAACCGCTCCGCAAGTGTTTGCTATAAGAAACACATGGCAAAGCGTAGCGGCAAATGCAAGCGAAACTGCGCTGCTAGACTTTGTAGGGCGCATCATTAAGCAGCCTTGCACCGATGTGTCAAAGCTAAGTAAAAAGCAAGCATCCTGGGTTATTGCCGCTCTTAGGAAAATGAGGGAGGCCAGATAGTGTTTTGCCCGAAGTGCGCACACGAAAAAACCGCCGTGCTAAAAACCATAAAGGGGCTAAAAAATATCCGTATGCGCCGCTGCGAAAAATGCGGTTATACCTGGATCACCGAAGAAAAGCCGCTCAAGGATAAAAGCTTGGCGGATTATGTAGAGTATATCGATGAGATAGATAAAAAAGTTTAAAAATAATATCTCTTTTCGCGAAGTTAAACCGTTGAAAATTCCAAAATTTTGCGTAGCAAAATTTCTGAAACTTTAGCGGGGCGCGGGGTAGAGCCCCGCTCGCAGGGCGGGCTTGGCTCGCCCGAGAAGTAAATGCAAATAGAAGGTAAAAAATGAGAAATTTAGCTAGATCCTTAATAAGATTTAAAATTTTAAAAGCAAAGGGCGAGGTAGAAGCCTTGTTGCAAAACTACTCACAGACGCAAAGACAGAGGCTGGAGCAGATCTTAGATGAAATCGTAGCTCTTAGCACGCAAGAAACGGACGCGCCTACGTTAAAAAAGCTACTCTTAGATAAAGCTGCAAGTGCAAATATCGAGGTTAGCCCACAAGATTTAGAAAGCATATATATCATCCTTGCGCAAAAGGTGAGCAAAAAGCTTGCCGTAGCGGCTGCGGGGCACATTAAAGAAGCCGTTAAATTTAGCTTTGACACCGTCGATGCCGAAGCGATCGAGGCTATGCGCAAGGGATTTTATTGGATGGGCAAAGAATACAACGAAAGGCTTCAGAATAGGCTAAAAGATATTATCGAGCGGATTTTTAAAGCAGAGATTGCAAACGAGGAGGTGGGCTCCGCACTGAAAGAGGAATTCGGCTCTATTATAAACGCAGATGAGAGCTATTTTAAAGGAGTAGCCGATCATATCGCACTTCAGGCGCAAAACGTCGCGACGATCACGCAGGGGCAAAAATACGGGGTAGAATACTATAAAATTTTAGCGATAATGGACGCAAAAACCTCTCAAATTTGCCGCTCGATGCACGGGCGTATTATACCTGCCGAGCATCTAAACGCGCAGGCGGATAAAATTTTAAATGCTCATAGTTTAGCCGATAAAAAAGCCGCCGCCGCGTGGCGGGATCAGGCCTTTTTAGGTAAGAGCTTGCCTAAAAACTTCGGTCTGCCTCCATATCATTTTCGTTGCCGTACCGAGGCGGTGCCCGTGTGGATCGATGAAGAGGAGGAAGGCGGAGTGATGATGCGAAACACGCAGCCGCTATGGGAGGACGAGCTTATCCGTCATATTGATAAAACCGGAGTTGAGCGTATCTTAGACACTAAGGCGGCGAATGGCGGGCACGGGTTAAAAGAGAGATTAAAACAAAACGACAAGTTAAAAAGCGATATAATAAAAGCGCTCAATTCGATAACCGCCATAGCCCCTCAAAAGGGCGAGGAAAAATTAAGCAACGCTATAAGCAGCAACGGCTATTTTATGGTATTTGACGGCGATAGAATAGTGACGGCTTTTAAACCCGCTAAAGGCGCACTCGCGTATTTTAAGGAAAAAAGCGTAACATCGAAGCAAGAGATCATTAAAAGGTGGTGGCACAAATGAGAGATTTTATTCTTTATATCGATGGACCCGAATGGGGCGTATACGAAAAGGGCTATGAGCTTTGGGCGGAAGCGGATCACGATAAAAAGCTCGCAGAGAAATATCCCTTTGCGACGCTGTGTATTAAAAAGGGCTTGATTATGGGCTTTTTCGATATATCTTTTATCTCGGACGAAGTAATAAAAACGGCGCAAGGCGATGAGACGATGAGGGAAGTGTGCAACTTCAGGGTACTCATTCATAATAAATTTAAAGAGAGTTTTAAAGGCTCGCTCGTGGATGCGCTTCAATACGTCAAGGAGCACAGGGATGAATAATATAGACAAATTTGACATTTTAACGGGTAAAATTTTAGCTAAGCTTTACGAAACTTTTCCGGTAAAAACCTCTTTGCTTCCCGAGGATTTCGGGGTAAAAGACGCTATGCGGGAGTTTTTAAACGGAGGCGAAAGTGAAGCAGCTGATATGGCGGAGTTGGAATTTTTTGCCGCCAGCGTATCGTGGCTTTTAGAAAATGAAATAATCGTCGCCAAAAAAGGCGGATTAGGGATATATTACGAATGCGGCTTAAGTTTTAAGGGGCTAAGGCTTTTAAAGGCGGTGCCTCCTAGCATAGATAGCGATAGAAAAAGTATAGGCGAGAGCCTAAGCGAATTTGCTAAGGCAGGCTTTGAGGGCGGATTAAAAAAGGCCATGGGCGCATTGATCGTTTATGCCGGGGCATGGGTGAAAAACAAGATAGGCGGATGAATGAAAAATTTAAATAAAATTTTAGAAAAATTTCTCTATCGCGTGGGTGCAGAGACCGTAAACGTAGCTAAAGAGCATACCGCGCCCATTAAAACGGGTGCGCTGAAGCGGAATATAAAAGTAATAAGGGTAGATGCAAGAAGCGTAACGATAGGCAATACTGCAGGGGTGGGTTATGCTAAGTTCGTACACGGCGGCACGGGGCTTTACGGCGCTAAAAAACGCAAGATAACGCCTAAAAAAGCTCGCGCGCTAAAGACGCCGTATGGATACAGAAAATCCATAAAAGGACAAAAGCCGAATCCCTATCTTTTAAAGGCCTGGGAGGGCTATAAAATAAGAGGATTGCGGAGGGCTACCGCAGCGCTTGCAGGAGATATAGGAGATAACCTTGTTAACGATATAAAGACTGATTTAGTGAAACATTAAAATAAATCAGAATATACATAGTCTTTAATTTTTCTATAAGCATTATTTGTATATATTATAAGCCCTCAAAAGGAGAACAGCATAAATATGGATTTAGCCACCGAGAAAGAGTTGGTTGAACTGCGCGATGAATGGTCTGTTATTTGTGAAAACAAGGGCGACGAAGGAGCTGTTTTTGCGCAAGATGTCAACAACAAAGTTGAGAGGTTAATAAGGGATATAAAGCAAAAGGAATTTTTAGCTTATACCCTAAAAAATGATAACGGTGAGTTTATTGCGCTGCTTGATGTTATACATGCCCTGCCCAATACTGATATTGGATGGCTTAAAATATTTGATATGACAATTACGCCCAAGTGTACTTTGAGCGGCGGCAATGAAACGGAAATAAAAAGAGTTTTGCGAAACGTATTTGTGGAGGCTCTAAAATTATTATTAGACAAAAATAGCGATGTCAATGAAATAAAAATTTATGCTAGAAACGATATAACTAAAGAGTTGTTCAGTGATATAGCTTCAGATGTTAATTTGAAAGAAACTTTATCGAAAATCAACGTAGTTATATTGTTCCAAGCCAAATGGCTTGTTTTGCGAAAAAAGAGTAATCCGGGCGAAAGGAGAAGAGATGACTAAAGAACAAGAACAAAAGGTTATCGTAGCTTTTGATAAAGCTATAGAAAAAGCGCTGGCTAAACATTTGCAAAAGTGGTCTATTAAGACGCTTGATTTTGTAAATGCTAATCCCGATACTACGGATTTTTATATTGTATTGGAGAAAGCCAAAAATATAGTGGCCTAAAACAGCTTTATTTTGGCGGGATCGCTCGGTTCCGCCAAATTGTTGCTTTATAGTGTAAGAATTTCTTTTGCTTTAAAGTCTTAAATTCGAAGAGCTACCGCAACGCCGCAAAAAATATACAAGAAGAAGTATAGAATATAATGGTAAACCTTAAAGCCTTAAAAGTATAAGTTATTCTGCGAGATTTCCAATAAAAAGACTTTGTTTGGTATATTCGCCTTTAAAATTTTGATGGTTGTCTATAAGGGTATGTATTTCGTTTAGATCTATCCATTTTGGCGATGGAGCAGGCAGTATTTTTAAATCCTCAAACTCTTTGCCGTCTTGTTTGAATATGGCTCTACGATGCGTTATCGCCCTTCCGTTTATCGCATAAATATCAAAACCTCCGAATTTATTCGTTTTGGTGTCGTCTACTACGTAAACTCCGCCTTGTGTGTGATCTCCAAGCGCCGCAAAGCACTTAATAAACAGATACCCTTTGTATTGTGTGTGCTCGCATCTTACGGGATCGTATCTTTTATAATAAGAAATATACATATTGGTAAGGAGTTCTTCATATTTTTCTATGTCCGCTTTAATGTTTTCGTCCTTGCTTTCGCATCCGTTAAAAACGAGCATAAATACAAACAAGAATATAAAAACTTTTTTCATAACGACTCCGGCTATTTGGATGTGATGGGCAATTATATCAAAATTTTCATATAATATACGCCTTGTTCCTTCTCTCGCGTACCTTTTCAAAGTAGCTAAGCGCTAAAGCCAACGCCCAAAACCTATCGGCATGGCCGTGCTCGTTTCGATCGCTATCGTATAAAAAGCTCTTTTGCCCCGCTTTACGCTTAATGGCGTGCAGGTCTGCGATAAGCAAAGGATCGTTAGGGATAGATATGCTTTTGTCCTCAAAGTGCTTCTTTAAATTCAGAGCCAAAGCCTCCTTGACGCTAGCGGTAAAATATACTCCGCTCACGCGAGAGGTAAAGCGCGATTTAAGCCGCTCTGCTACCGGCATACCGATGCCCGTTTTATCGATCTTAAGGCAAGCTAGTAAATTTAGTCTCAAAAAATCCGTTAATAGATTTTCTTGCGCCTCAAAGCTTGCTTTTGCTATCACATCGTAAAGACATAGCCTTTTGATGCCCTCCCCGGCGTCATAAACCCCCATATGCACGCTTCTGTCCTTGGTGCGTCCTACGTCATAACCTGAAAATACGGGTATATTTTTTGGCGGCAATGTGGGGGTAAAATCGCTTACGCAAGATTTGATAAGATCGATACCTAAAAGTGCGCTTTCATCATCTACAAATTGACATTCATAGGCGCTAGCCCAGGTATCGGCATCAAATAATGCCCTCATCGTCTCAAGATCAAATTTCAATCCCCCCGCCATAGCCCGGTAAATATCTACGCGGTGGCGGCTAAACATATAAAATTTAAGCTCGTCGCCAAATAGCTCGGCAAAAAAACTATTCTCTTCAAAAGGTGTAGAGAGAATGGTAAGCCTACCGGCTACGGCGCCGATAGAGGGCACGAAGGCGTGCCAGATACGCTTTTGATTGGGATACCAAGCAAACTCATCCATCCAAATATCTCCGGTAAAGCCTTGCACCGTGCGGAAATTATGCGCCATAACGCGGATTGTAGCGCCATTATCAAGGCTTTTTTCATATTCGCTATCCTTGGCAAAAGATACGCCTAGCTTTTTCGCCCACATTTGCGAATAATTCATTAAAATTCTAGCCTGCTCCTCGCTGGCGCTTAAAAATAGTTGATTACGCCCCGCTACGGCGCCAAGGAGCGCATCGAGGCTCGAGACATAGGAAAATCCTATCTGACGGGATTTTAATACGATGCGAAATTGCGAAGCGTCGTTTAAAAAATCCTTTTGATAATCGAATAGCTCGCCGCTTTTAAGCGCTATTTCTTTTAGGCTTTCATATGCTCCGTTCATTAGCGCGATGGGTTTTTTCTTATTTTTCACCTTTTGTTCTTTTGCTTTGGCGCCCTGCAGCCTAGAAAGCGAAGCTGTAAGCATAGCGATCTGCTTTGCCTTGGAGTCGCTGCTTTTGCCCTTGCTAAGCGTAGCTATTTGAGCTTTTAGATTGCGGATCGTCATCGCGCCGCCCTCTTCCGCGCCCCTCTTACGCCAGCGCGCGATCGTAGCGGCATTCACTCCGTAAGATTTAGCTAACTCGGAGGCGGCATAACCCGAGTGCAAAAGATTTAGGATAAGCTCTTTAGTCTTTTTGCTATACATCACTCATCCAGACTAGCCATAGCCAAAAAATCTAGGGTAAAGGTGAAATTTAGTATGTCCACGCCGCGCTCATCCGTAGCATCTACGCTAGAGCCCGTAAAGCGTAATAGAGGGGTCAGCCGCATCAGCTCTTTTAGCACCTCTTCTCCGCTTGCGATAGGTACTATTACGCTAAGATTAGCGCGGTATTGCGTGAGATTTAGCGCCGATCTTTCGGATACAAAAACTTTATAATCGTCCTCATGTTTTAAGATAAGCCCCTCGCAAAGTGCAATAAGTGCTTTTTCGGTAGTGATTTTTTCGCCCATATCCATTTTTACTCCTTAAACCGCGGCATAAAAGTAGCCGTTAGTATTCTTTTTAGTCGTTAGCTTATAAAATTTATCCATCCAGTACTCCTCCCATTGCTTTACGTCCTTGAAGGTCTCCAGGCTTTCGTCGTATTCGTTCGCACGTTGTTGGATCTTTAGCCAAAGCTTTTGCCCCAAAAGAGCAAGGCTCATATAGGCTTTGGCCTTAATCAGGTTTAGCCCGCTAATATCATATTTTTTTATCTCATATTCTGCCATCTCGATATACGGAATAATCTCTTCGTCGCTTATCATCTTTAATTTGTTATATCTGCGAATTTCGTTTAAAATTTCATCCATGTTTTTTATCCTCTGCACTCATAATTTAAAACCCCCTTCAAAAAGCTTCAAAACGCTTTCAATTTTGCCGCAAAACTTTTTCCCGTATGTTTTATCGTCTTAAGCCATAAAACGAGCGTAGCGACGCGAGGCGTAGCCGAAGCGACGTTTCTTGCAAGCGCAGCGAAGCAGAGTAAAACGGCTTAAACGCTTTTATTTGTCGTATCCTAAAATTCCACGGGCCTCGGCGAGCGATAAGATACCGCTAGCAACCAAAGAACTCATTAGCTCGCCGTCGTCCTTAAAGCTGCTAACATCGATCGGATTTAGTTTGATCTTAAAACCCAAAGAATCGAAAAACCACTCTATCTGTTTCTGCTTAGGTATAATAGTAAGCTCATTAAAGCTATGTAGCTGCTGGGCGACCTCGCCGCCGCCACCGAGTTGAGAAGCGTTTATTATGCCCATCATCCGAGGCGGTACGCCATGAGCGGCAATAATCTCGTCTCGATTTAAATTCTTAAGTTTTTCAAAACTTATATCTTCTACTTTGCTGAGATCTTCTATGCGTACCTTAGCGTTTTCGCCATTTGCCGTAAGCACCAAAGTTTTATGGGCCTTCTGATGGCCTTTAAAATTTACTCCAAAAAAATCTCTAAAAGCATTAAGCTGCGCTTCATCAGGTTCGGAGTTTTCAAATATGATCGCCGTATCAGCTCTAGCTGAGTTTTCAAAAAAAGCGTTATTGAAGCTATCGGCTTTTTGATTAGTCATTATGGCTAAAAGCGCGCCTAAATAATCCGGCTCGCCGTAGTATCTGCTCATAGGCGAATAATACGCCAGCTGCTTTGCATTTAGCGCGATCTTACGCCCGTTTTTTACCTGAAAAACCTCTTTGTTTTTGTCCACTCGCGCTTCTACGGAGGGCAAGATATAAAGATTTCGCCCGGCGATCTCCAAATAAGCATTGCCGAAGATCTCTAAATTTAATATGAAGGCGTATAAAAAGTCTTTAGGCGTGCCTGCCATACCTTCTAATGCTTTACCGTCTTGCACGTTTGAAAGCAAAGAGGCCTTTAGCTGGATCGCTCTACGGTGATAGGTATTGGCATAAAATAATCCAAGCAAGTGTTCCGGAGCGCAAAACGGCTCTATAATACCGTCCGCACCTACAGTTTCATCTTTTATTTGCGCGCTGGCTTCTGCGGCAGCTTTAAAAATCCTATCCATATTACACCTTAAATTTTTAGCGATATTGTATAGAAAAATTTTATAAAAGTTAAGCTAAATAGCGCGTATAGCGCTTATATGGGTTTTAATTTTTTCACATTTTTGTAAAAATAACGCAACTTTTTGAGCTTATGGCAATAACCCATCGCGAGAAATTAAAACAAAGGAGGCACAAAGGTGGCAAAAGAGATCACGGATCTACAAATTCATCTGATCTCGCTCGTAAATGCAGGGGCGAATAATAAAACCGTCATCTATAAGGATAAAAATTTCGAGGAGCTTTTACGGGTAAGTTTCAGTAAGGACTCAGCAGGGGAGGAAGGGATCGTATACGGCATAGTTTATGCTCCGGACGAGGTGGATAGCCAAGGCGAGTTTGCAAATGCCGCCGAGATTAAAAAGGCGGCATACGACTTTATGAAAAGAGCCGATCTCAGCTATTGCGTCGACGTAAATCACGACTTGCGCCCGGCGCCTGCTTATATCTGCGAGAGCTGGATAGTCAAGGAAAAGGATGCGTTTTTCAGCGAAACGGGCGCTTGGGCCGTAGGCATCAAGCTTGAGGACGAAGATCTGCGCGCTCGCGTAAAAAGCGGCGAGCTTTCGGGGTTATCGATGTACGGCTCCGGAGTCATCAAGTCGGGTGGCGGCACGGGCAAGGAAGGCGGTATGTTAGAGGCGGTCAGGCAGGGCCTGAGGGAGTTTTTTAGCAAGAAAGATGAGAGCGAAGCGACCCCACAAGGGGTGGTTTCTAATAAAACCGAAAAAGGAGAGGAAATGAACAAAGAGGAAATTACCGAGCTAATCAAGGCCAAAACGGCGGAGAGCGACGAAAAGATGGCGAACTTGGAAAAATCGCTAGAGGATTTAGGAGCGAAGCTTGGAGCTTTGCAGGAGCAGATCAACAAGTCCGCTCAAGATACGAGCGTTTCAAAACAAAAAACTTTAGGCAGCGAGGGGATACTATGAATAATCTAAGTGAAATTTTAAAAGGTTCAATAAATGCGCAAAGCGTTACGTTAAGCGGATCTCTAACGCCGGCGCAAGCGCACAACTTCGTAGATGCGATCAAAAACAACAACGGCTTTTTAAGCAAGATCCATACCGAAAAGATGGGAAGGCTTACCAAGGAGCTCGACGCATGGGACGTAGCCAAAGGGATCTTGGTGCGCGTAGCAAGCGGCGAAAAGCCTACCGAGGCGCAAAGAGCGGCACTCGGCAAGGTAGGTGCGAAACTTGACGCTAAAGGCGTGCAGCTATTTGCTAGGATTTTGCAAGACGCGCTGGAGGACAATGCCGATAATCCAAATTTCGAGACCGAGACCCTAAACGCCTTTACGAAAGCATTCGGCAACGATCTTGCCCTACTTGGTTTCATAGGCGAGAGCGACACCTACGACGGCACCTTTAAAAAGCTGCATAAAGGCTGGATCCAAGTCGCCAAAGACGCTAGCGATACTACGAAGCTAACCTATGCAAGCTCGGATAAGGTATCGGATAGACTAAGCGCGCTCGTAGGCTCCATTAATTCCGATATCTTGGGCGAAAGCGTGGTACTGATCAACCCTGCCGACGCACAGGCTTATAACAAAGAGCTAAGCGCGCTAAATTCTCCGACTCACTTGATCCAAGGAGGCGCGGACAAAATTTTAGGCGTACCTTTGGAGATTACCCCACTAATACCAAAAGGCGTATATATGGCTACTCCACTTAAAAATCTCGTGCTGGGAATGGGGCTTGACGTGCGCCGCAACCGCTGGTACGACGCGGAGGAGCGGGCATTAAAATATGTCTTTGATCTTTATACTGATTATGAGATCGTAATCAAAAGGTGGGTCAGCCTAGCGACCGCTGCATAAGGATGCGATATGAAATATTTTGCACTAAAAAACATCTGCGCGGGCGGAAATTTCGTCCGTGAGGGTGAATATGTGGAGCTAGGGGGAGAGGTTGCCGCGGAGTATCTAAGCGTGGGCGCGATAGAGCAGGCAGAGTCTTTGGAGCTGGACAAAACCCAAACGGACGAGCCTCAGGCGGAAGGAGCAGCGCAAGAGCTGCAACCGGATATTGATACGGCCTCGTCTGAAGTCGCGGGGCAGCAGCCTACCGAGTCCGAATCGCAGGCAGGGCAGGCGGAAAAGACTGCGCCTGATGAGGCTGCCGCCAAAAAGAACAAAGGTAAAAAATGAGATTTATTGCCGCAAAAGTTTTAGACGGGCAAAGGAGCAAAGAATGAGCCTAATCGCAAACATCAAAGAAAACGAAGGCTTTTGCGGTGAAATTTATGAGGACACAAGGGGCTACAAGACTATCGGCTACGGCTTTTTAGTTTCGGCCTTGAGCCCCGACGAGCTAGCACTAAACGGCGGAAAGATAGAGCCGATGGGCCGCGCGGCGGCGGATCAAATTTTAGAGCTGAAATTAAAAAAGTTAAAGCCTAGGGTATTTGAAGCCTTTGCCTGGCTTCAAGACAAACCGCAAAACGTGCAGGACGTAGTGATAGAGATGTGCTATCAGATGGACGTTAACAAGGTTAAAAAATTCGTTACGACGCTTCACTACATAAGAACTAGCGAATATGAAAAGGCTATCGCAAACGGGCTTCGTAGCCTCTGGGCGCAGCAGACTCCAAATCGTGCAAAGAAGGTGCTAAATGGGCTTCTTAAACATTAAGCTTATCGGCATCGCCTTCGCGGCGACGCTGATCGCAAGCGGAATTTGCATAGCGCTTCTAAAAAGCGATATTTCACAGCTAAGCACCGAAAATGCAAAGCTTAAGGCGCAGCTAGGGCAATGCGAGCTAAACCTAAGCTTGCAAAACGCCGCGATCAAGTCCCTTGAGGTGAACGCAAGCCGCCGCAACGAGGATAAGATCAAAAACGTTTCAAAAATTTACGTCAAAGACAAAAGTTGTGAGGCACAACTCAATGCATATAAAAAACTTCTTGATAGCGCTTTTTAGCGTACTTTGTTTATGCGGCTGTGGCGCAAAGGAGCCGCAGATAAAGCAAGTCTATGTGCCTGTGCGCTGCAATCTGAAAATGCCGCTTAAACCTGCGGCAAACGGTAGCTTTGAAGCGCACAAAGAGCTTGTGAGGTATTTTTTGAGATGCGAAGAGATAGCCAAAGACTGCACGAAAGAAGAGTAATGGACGATCTACAAACCTTATTAAATAGAACATATTGGTTTATCATTATTGCCGTAGCCTGCCTCGTAAGCGCGGTAAAGACACTAAGCAAACCGCGAGCTACTATAGGCGGATATCTACTTGCCTTTTTAAGCGGATTTATCGGCGCGATACTTTTTTGCTATTTAGGAGCGGAGATCACGCTTTATTTTACCGGCAGTTCGCGATTTGGGCTAGCCGTGGGCGGTTTTTTTGCATGGCAGGGCGGGGATTGGATTAAAAAACTGGTCGAGAAGATTATAAACGATAAATTTGGCAAAAAGTCTACATTCGACGATGAGGACGAACAATATGAGCAATAACCTAAACGAGATCGGCATCATCAGCGAAGTAGGCGGAGATCGCGCAAGGGTTGCGATCGGCGATATGGTCACCGACTTCTTGCCCGTATTCCAGCCCCTCGCCAATTCCTTTGCCGTAAGCTTTGCGCCGATTCGCGTGGGAGAGCAGGTGCTTGTGCTGCCGATACGAGGCGAGCTCAATGCAGGCGTAATCCTGCGCGGTATCTATCAGACCGCCCACAAAGCGAGCCCAACCGATACGAAGATCCACGCAAGCTTTGAGGATGGAGTAAGCTTTTCGTATGATACCGCAAGCTCCAGTCTTGAAATTTCAAGCCCGAAGCAGATCAATATCACCTGCGAAAACGCAAATTTGACCGCAAAGAACGTTAATGTTAAGGCGGATGATACTACCGTACAAAGCGGTAATATCAAGCTTTTGGGAAATACGCTCATTCAAGGATCAATCTCGACCGCAGGAAGCGGCGGGGGTAGTGGTAGCTTTTCTATCAACGGAAATGTAAATATTACGGGGAGCCTCAAAACAAGCGGAGATATAAGCGACGGCAGAGGCTCACTTTCTAGCCATACCAACGGCGGAGTAGCGAGGGATTGAGATGAAATACCTGGTAAGCGTAGAAGATAGTATCAGAGATATCCTAAGCACCCCTATCGGCTCGCGGGTAATGCTGCCGCAGTACGGCAGCCGCCTTTTTGAGCTCATCGATAGACGGGTCAATGATGAGCTTAGGGCGGATCTTAGCTACTTCGTCATCGAAGCGGTGCAAAGATGGGAAAAACGGGTACAGATCGACGAAGTCAAATTAATATCGTTGAGAGATCACAAGCTAAGCTTTAAAATTTTGCTAACAAACGGCAAAGAGATCGGAGTGGAAATATGAGCTTTTTAAAAAACCTATCATACCCGAACGTCATCGAGCAGCTTAGCTACGATGAAATTTTAAAAGCCGTTAAAGGGCTTTTTAAAGGTCATTTAAACGATGACGAGATCGCTTTGCTTGAGAGCGACCGCTTTTCGGCTCTGCTTGAGACGCTAGCTTATAGAGAGCTTCTTTTGCGCGCCCGTATCAATAGCGCCGTAAAATCTATGCTGCTACCTTTCGCGCAGGGGGCTGATCTTGACAATATCGTTGCAATGTACGGCATAGAACGCAAAAAGGGCGAAAAACCCGTAGCGGAGGTGGAATTCGCCCTAAGTATGGCGCGCGATTCGGACGTGCTAATTCCGAAAGGCACTATCTTGTGCGCAAGCTCCGGCGAGCTTGCCGCTATCAAAGATGACATCACGATCGCAGCGGGGCAGCTAAAGGGTACGGGTCATAGCGTCTTGCAGACCTTCGTCAAGCAAAGCGATCTAAAATGCGAGCTCATCCAAACGCCTTTTTCATTCGTACTCAAGGCGCGCCAAACATCGCGCTTTGAAGGCGGCGCGGACGAGGAGAGCGACGAGAGGCTGCGCGATCGCGCCGTGCTTTCGCTGGAGCGATTTTCTACGGCGGGAAGTAGGAAAGCCTATATCTATCACGCGCTAAGCGCGAACGCCAAGGTAGAAGAAGTAAGCGCGATAAACGGAGGACCCGGTATCGTAAAACTCTATCTAAAAACTACCGATATGAGCGAAGAAACAAGAGCGGATGTGCAAAGCTACCTGAGCGGCGAGCGGGTGCGACCGCTTTGCGATACCGTAGTCGTAGAAAACGCCAAAGTCATAAACGCCGTCATCAAAGCCGAGCTCGAGCTAAAAGATATGCTTTTACAAGCGGGGGTTCAAAGCGAAATCGAGGCAAGCAGGACAAGCCTAAGCCTCGGCGAGGATCTAAATTTAAGCTATATCTATTCTACTCTGCACCGCGAGGGGGTGTATCGAGTAAATTTAAAGCAGCCCGCCGCCGACATAAAAGCGGACGTGGATAGCTTTGTGAAAATCAAATTTGAACTAAGCTTTGCAAAGGCTAATCTATGAGTATCCTACCGAGCGGAAAGCCAAAATTTGACAAGAAGCTTGACGATCTTTTTGGCTTCAGCCTTGCAGGGCTTGATATAGGCACTATAAATATCCTGGCGGATAGTTGCCCCGCTTCGCTTCTTGGGATTTTGGCAGATAGCCTGGATGTGAACATAGACGGGCTTAATGAAACCGGCGCAAGGCTACTTATCAAGGAGGCCTTTAAAATCCACTACTATTCGGGCACCTTCTATGCGGTCAAAAAGGCGGTGAATGCGATAGATAGCGGAGCGATCATAGTAGAGGGAAATTTAGGGCAGAAATATGACGGCTCTATAAAACATGATAGAAGCAGATTTTACGGCTCAAATTCGCACTGGGCCGAATACAGCATCATAAGCAGCATTCCTCTTTCAAAGAGCAAGGCGGCGGCGATAGCGACCGCAGCAAAAGCGGCGGCGCCCGCAAGGTGTGTGCTAGCTCTGATCGAGCATTCGACAAATCAGATCAAGCACGATGGACAGATAAAGTATAACAATCAATTCAACTATGGAGTATACAATGGCTAATATCAAAGAAGAAAAAACCTGGGAAGAAGGGATTTATCAGCTCGAAGTGACCGATCCCGTAGTGGGCGGAATAGACGGCATCAGTAATAAGCAAGCCAAGCAGCTAGCTAATCGCACGGGATATCTAAGAGAGCAGATCGAGAACGATAAAAATAGCGTAGATACCGCCCTTGCGAAGAAGCGAGACGTTGAGGATAGCTACTCAAAAACCGAGGTGGATAAAAAGTTTACCTCTGTGGGTACGACTATCGCAGAAAAGCTCGACAAAACTGAAACCGCGGCAGATAGCACAAAACTCGGTGGGCTTGCCGCCGATAAATACGCCCTCAAATCCGAGGCTAGCGACGGGCTGAAGATAGGCTCATATCTGCTTTGGTCTAGCGATCGAACTACCCCGGCGGGCTTTCTTCCGGCAGACGGTAGGAGGCTTCAGAAATCTGAATATATCGAGCTATTCGACGTCATCGGCTATACCTATGGCGGAAGCGGCGAGCACTTTAATCTACCGAAATTCAACGACGGCAAATTTATCCGCGGCACGGGCGGCAATGCAGCAAGCCTCGGTATAGCGCAAGACGATGCTATCAGGAATATCCAAGGCTGGCTCGCAGTTATGAGCAACGATATCAGGAGAGCAGACGGAGCCTTTAAGATGTCAGAAGTTATGGGGTCTGGGTATAATGACGGAACTTCTGACCCCGTTTATAAAGTGTCTTTCGATGCTTCAAATGTGGTACCAGTAGCCTCTGAAAATCGCCCATACAATATGAGCGTAATCGTGCTAATAAAGGTAAAAAACGTATTCGAGGTCACAAATGTGGATAAATCCCCGTATGCCACCGAGATAAAGGCGGGCATCGTAAAGCTTAAGAATTACATCACAGGGAGCTTGAGCGATACGGCGGTAAGCGAGAAAGCGGTATCCGATGCATTTTCTACAGGCTTTTTAAGCTCAAAACAACAAAACGGCTACACAAAGTTGTCAAACGGAATAATACTGCAGTGGGGAAAACTGGAAGACATTGCCTACGATAGCAGAAAGGATCTAACATTCCCTATAGCATTCCCCAACAAATGTCTTAATGCTAGCGCCACTTATATCGCAAATGCTTCTTTTATTCAAGCCGGCGGGATAATGTATGTAGCAAATATTAAAGAAACCGGTATGACTATAGAATATCAAACAGTAGATAACGATGCTTCGAATTTTCCAAAAAGAGATGCTTTCTGGTTCGCAATAGGGCATTAAAAGGAGAGAGAATGAAATATGTACACTATGACGGAAATTCAAAAATTCTAGGATACTACGATAGCGAAATACACGAAAGTATCCCTGCCCCCAACGTAGAGATAAACGAGGAGCAGTGGGCAAAAGCTCTTGATATTGGCGCTACCCATATCAACCCGAAAACGCGCGAACCGAGCATCAAAATAGAGGAGCCCGATATAAGCGAATTGAAACAAGCCAAACTCAATGAGCTCGCAGCATGGGTGAACGCAATGGGCGAGAGCTGCAAGGTTGAGATCAAAAACTTTGGAGCCGTCAACGGCGGCTATAAATATCTGCTCAACATTGAGGCGATGATCGATATATTTGATAGCCTCGAGGTGCGGGGTTTTAGGATGTATGACAATACGATGAAAAAGATAAACGGGCAAGAGGATCTCAAAAAGATCAAGCGTGCCATTCAGATTGCCGGGCAGGAACTGCATGTGCTGAAGTGGGGCTATGAAACCGCAATCGAGAAGGCAAAAACCTCAAAGGCGCTTGAAGCTATCAAATTTGCAGACACAATAGAAGTATAGGAGGAACAAATGGGATATTTTATACTATTTTTGACGAGCTTTATTTTAGGGATTTTGGCTTGTCCTATCGTGATTTTTCTAAGGGCGCGCAAGTGCGATCAATGGGACCACTCCAATGTGATGAATATCCTTAGGGTGTTCGCACCCCTTGTGAAGAGCCGCCCGAAGGAGCGATGATGTTTTGGATACTGAATAGACTACGCGGGCAGTATTCATACTTCGCCAAGCTCAACGCTTTGGTAGTGGCCCTGCTGGTATTTGCGTTTTTGGGGAATTTCTACCTCGCGATCATCTGCGGGCTCGGGTATTTGCTGGGCGAGGCCAAAGGCTGGGGCGTATGGGTCGGCGCGCTCGTAACCCACGGCAGCTACACAAGCGAGCATGAAGTGAAATTTATCGAGCGCATCGCCGCTAGGCTTTTCGAACCCAAAACTCATTGGCTGGCGTATTGCAGGCTTTGCCTCTTTCTGCGCGGGCTACTTTGGTGGCTGCCGGTATTCGTGCCGCTAGCCTTTGCGGGTCTTTACGCCGCGCCGCTTCTAGCTGTAGCGCTTGCGGCAGGTTTTCCGCTTGCTTGCGAGCTAGGATACCGCACAAAATGGACGCTACGATTTCGAGTTTTTGAGGCGAGCGATGCGTGGGGCAGACAAGAGGTGTTTTATGGGGCTATGCAGGATGCGGCGTTTTTGGTTTTATTTTTATGGGGGCGCTAATTTTGTGTGCTTTCGCGCACGCTCATAAGGGGGCGGCGCTCAGAGTTAGCGGGGACCCCCTTAAAATCCCTCACCCGGGCGACGCTAGAGGTGCGGACTACGTCCGCGTTAAATTTTAAAATTATTTTAAAGGAGTAAAGAATATGGCTGCAAAATTTGGAGTAAACATAACCGTTTCGGCAGAGGCGGCAAGGCCGATAAGTGTAGAAAGTACTACGCCAATCGGGATCGCAGGATATGAAGAGGTGCTGGGAAACGGCCTACATTTTTACATGACGACAGACAAGGCAATCACTGCGATCGAAGAGATCTACGCCGCCAAAAAGAAAGCAAGCGAGGAGTTTAAAAAAGGTTCGATCTATCGCGCACTGAAAGCCATCAGCGATCAAAGCGTGCAGACACAGATCATTCTAAGCGTCTTTACTCGCACCGACAATAATGACGATAGCGACGACATTACTGCTTGCAAGGCTGCGATAGAAGCTTTCAAAAATGCGAAGTCCGCCACCGGCTATCGTCCAAATTTGCTAATCGCCCCCGAATATAGCGGTGAGGACGCAATCAAAGCAGCGCTCGAAGCTATGGCCACAAGGCTCAAAGCCACCGGTATCGTCGATCTCAAGGCAAGCGCCGCAAACGAGGCCACCTCTAAGATGAAAGATTTTGGCACGGCACGGCTGATTGCGGCATATCCCTATGTCAAAATTTGGGATGATGAAACAAACGGCTACGTTATGAGCCCGCAAAGCGCTCGTATTGCCGGAATGATCGCCTATGTGGACGGTCTTAGCGAATTCGGGTACTCCGATAGCTATTCCAACAGGGTGATGGGCGGTATCAGCGGCACGGCAATAGACGTAGACTTCGAGATGGGAGAGACCTGCACGGCAGATGAGCTTAGAGCAGCGCATATCAGCACGATTATTCGCGAGCAAGGCTTCAGGGCTTGGGGCGGAGAGACTAGCGACGTCGATAGCATTTGGCAGGATCTTGCTAGAGGGAGAATTTTTGATCGTATCTCGCAGGCTTGCCAAAAAGGGGTGTTTTTCGCTATTGATAGAAAGGCCGATCAACTCTATCACGCAAAAAGAAGCGTAGATGAGCTACTGCGGGCTCTCGTAGGAGCTAGAGTGCTACTCGGATATGAGCTTAGCTGGAGTGCGAAAAATACCCTTGCAAACATCACGGCAGGGAAATTTTACCTTGACGTCAGAATGCAAAATAACCCAATCGTAAAGCAACTAACGCTAGATTTCATCTACGTAGATACATACGGCAAGGTGCTAATGGATGCACTCAGTAGATAGAGAGACGGGCTTAGCTCGCAAGGGAAAACCGCTTAAGCTTTAAAATTTTGCGAAGCAAAATTTCTGAAACTTTAGGTGGGTCGAGGGAGCGTAGCTCCCCGTCGCAAGGCGGGCTTAGCTCGCCCGAGAAATCAAAAATAAAAGGAGAAAAGTATGAAAAGAATTATCCCTCAAGCGGTGCAAGAATGCAACGTATTCATCAACGGTCAAGGCTATTTAGGCGTTACAAAAACGCTCAAACTTCCTACTATGGAGTTTGAGACGATAGAGGCCAAAGGTGCGCTTAGCGCAAATTATAGCAGCGGCATTTTGGCTGCGACCGAGGTAAGCTTTACGATCCGCATTGCAGATAGAAACACTTGGCTTGCTATGGGCCTGAATGCCTTTAGCTCGCGCGTGCCGTTTCTTTTCACCGCCTCGATCTATCAAGCATCAGGCGAGCCGAAGCCGTTTAGCGCGGCATTTACCGGCGATATTACAAAGATTGAATTTGCAGACTTTGAAAGCGGCGCCGAGATGGAAGTTACGATCACGCTTCAAGCGCACTTTGTCGATATCAATATCGACAAGACGCCGATGGTGTTAAAAGATGCCGAAAATATGATCCTAATGATTGGCGGGGTGGATTATATGGCTAAGGTACGAGCAAATTTAGGGGAATGATTTTTATGTGTCGTCATACTTTGCAGGCTCGTAATTTTTAAGAGAACGGGTTTTTCTTTGGGGCGGGAAGAGGGCTTAAATTGCGAGGTCGCTCCCCTTCCCGCCCCAAACCCCACCTAACCCCCGACGACGCTAGCGGTGCGCGCTTCGCGCGAGTTTTATTTTAAATGAATAAAGAGGTAAAAAATGAGAAATATCAAAGTGAATTTGCCGATTTGCGGCGAAGAGATAGAGGTTTTTGCGCCGAGCGTAAAAACCTTCAAAGCTGTTTCGGCTGAAAAAACCGAGATCGAGCAAAGCATAAAACTCTGCGCTGCTTGCGCCAACAAAACCCCGGCGCAGATCGAGGAGCTTGATATCGCCGATTTTAACGTTTTACAAAAGGCGGTACAGGGTTTTTTGGACGTTTAGTAGCGCCTGACAATGAAAACATCGCGCTGCTAGGCTACGTGCTGCATTTTAGCTATAGCGAAATTTTGGATATGGATATGATCGATTTTAGTGAATTTGTCAGTATTTCGCTAAAGATCTTGCGAGCGCAAAGCGGCACGATGGAAAGCGTTTAATACCTTTTTAAACGCGCGATGGATAGGTCTTAAAAACACTATTACTCCGCCTGCGACGATAAACATAGTAATGAGCGGATTAGGCTCAAGACCTAAAACGAGGCTCATAAGCAGCACGGCTGCGGTAATGATACCGGTATAAAATGTTATTAGATCGCTTTCTTTCATAAGAAGCGATTGTATCATAAATTTTAAAATTTGCAGCAAGAAAGGAGGTAAAATGGATAATCAAACTACGCTCGGCATAAGTATAGGGCTAGTTTTGAAAGGACTTTCTAGCGTAAAATCTGCCGATAACGCAATAAAAGGGCTTGCGCGTAGTGCAAAAAACGCCGGCGTAAGCGTAAAAAGTATAAGCGAAAATTTGCGCGGGCTAAAGGGCGTAAGCAAGGATATAGCTCGCTATAAACAAACAATTTCGGACGAAATAGGAAATCTTGCAGGCACTCTTGCAAAAACCGCAAGCCTTGCCGTGCCGATAAAATTCGCTATAGACGATGAAGCGGCCTTTGCCGACGTAAAAAAATATGTAGACGGCACCGATGAGGAGATGGCAAAGCTTAAAGGCGAGCTTAGAAACCTGAGCGCAAGTTTCGGCAAGAGCTTCAGTGACGTTGCCTCTATCGCCTCAGAGGGCGGCAAAGCAAATTTAAGCGGCGACGAACTCATAAAATACGTCAGACTTACCACTACGGCGATGAGTGCTTTTGCCATGAGTGCAAATGATGTCGGGAAAGCCACAAACAATATGTTTGTAGGCTTTGGTATCAAAAACACGCAAGGTATCGAGGAGCTTTTTGATACTATCAATCTGCTCGATAATAAGGTAAAAAACGCTAACGCCGATCAAATTTTAGAGGCTACCTCTTTGCTTGCCGCTACGGCAAGGATGATAGATCTAGACGGCAAGACTACGGCTGCATTCGCCTCTACTCTGCTTAGCACGGGCAAGGCTACGAGCGTAGTAGGTACTTCGCTGAACGATTTTTTTACTACGCTTGCAAGCGCGGAAAAGCAACCGAAGAAATTTCATGAAGCTCTAAAACAGATCGGGCTGGATGCAAAAACTCTCAAAGCGAATTTGAGCAAAGATGCTACTGCCGCGATGGTAGATTTCTTAGAGAGGATCAAGGCTGCGCCTAAAGATGCGCAAGCTGGAATTCTCTATGATCTCGTAGGCGGCAACTATAACGATGAGATAGCATCTCTAGTGCAAAACATCGATGAGCTGAAAAGCAATATCGCTCTGGCGCGCTCTGCTGAAGCCAAGGGCTCTATGGAAAAAGAGTTGCAGGTTAAGCTAAATACTACCGCCTCAGCATTAGATAGATTGCATCAAAGTTGGATCAATTTAGCTTCACAAATCGGCGAGACCTTTTTACCGGTCGTAGATAGCGCAGCGAAACTACTAGCGGCTTTCGGAAACGTATTGCGAAAATTTAATGAAAAATTTCCTACGCTCGCCAAACTTCTGACCGGTGCAGTAGGTGGCTTCATAGCTCTTGGAGTTGCAATCAGCGGCGTTAAAATAGGCTTTGCAGGCCTTATGCTTGCTTTTGCGCCGTTTAGAACGGCTTACCATGTCATTGCGCTAATAGTCAAAGGAATGTGGGCGCTTACCGCCGCTACGCTTCGCACGAACATCGCACTTGTAGCGCAAAAAGCCGCTATGATCGCTCATGCCGTAGCAAGCAAGGCCGCAGCAGCGGCTATGGCTATACTGCGTGGCGCAAGCATCGCTGCAGCCGCAGGCTTTCGCATAATGAAGCTAGCCCTAATCACTACCGGCATCGGCGCCATAGTCGTGGGGCTTGCTACGGCCGCAGTGTGGCTGTATGAGAATTGGGATAGAGTCAAAGCCTTTTTTCAAAACTTTTGGCAAAAAATCAAGCCTGAATGGGAAAATTTTAAGAGCTGGCTAGATAGCTGGATAAAAGCATTCAGTAGTGTATTTGATGAGACGGTGGCGTGGTGGAAGGATCTATTTGCGGACTTTTTCGGCTGGATAGGCGAAAAGATCGATTGGGTGCTTAGTAGTGTAAAAAGCGTAGGGGAATTTTTCGGCTTTGGAGATAATAGTGCGCCGGTTACGGCGCCTGCTTATGCTAATGCCGATCGAAATTTCACCCCAGCTCCGAATCGCCCTATGGGCGAAGCGCTCAGCACTCTTAGTTCAAGTAGCGCCGGGGGCAGCAATACAAATATAACCTTTAACGGAGATTTTAAGATCGACGCTCACGGAGGCAGTATTGATACCGAAGCTTTTAAGCGGCAGATTTCAAAGGACGTGCAGGAGGCTATCAGACGAAATGAGCGAAATGCTAAAAATACGGACGTGAGAGGTTAAAAATGGTCTTAAATTTGGGCGGTTTTAAATTTGAGTGGAAGCAAACGAGCGAAATAGCGGTAGAAACGGAATTCGGTATAAACTCCGCCGAGCGGATAAATAATCACTCCGCGCTGCTGAACGCGAACCTGGGTACGCAGAGCATTACCCTTAGCGGACAAACTCTGCCATTCGCTTGCGACGGACAAAGTGCACTTAAGCCGCTTTACGCTTTGGCAGAGCTGCGAAAATCCTTACCGCTCGTGACGGGGCTGGGTAAATATCTAGGCAGATTTGCGATAGAAAAGATCAGCGAAAACAGATCCGTATTCGCTCCAAATGGAGCGTTTTTCACGCAGACGTTCAGCCTTACGCTTAGAAGGGATTACGATGCAGACATTGCATAAATGCGCTTTCGCGCGAAACATAAGGGGGCGGCGCTCGGAGTTGCGAGGCGCACCCGCCCCCTTAAAATCCCCCACCCGCGCGACGCTAGAGGTGCGGACTACGTCCGAGTTTTTTAAAAAGGAAGCATATGATTTATAAAGCAAAAGACGGCGAGCGATTGGATCAGATCGTTTATAAGCATTATGGACATTTAAGGTATTTCGAAAGCGTGCTGGAGCTCAATCCAAAGCTAGAGGTCGTTTTAAAGGCGGGCGATAGCGTAACCCTGCCGGAATTGAGCGAAGAAAAAATACCGCAAAAGCAGGCCGCCCTATGGTAAGAAAACCGATCTTCAAACTTGAAGCAAACGGCAAAGATATTACCGAAACGCTCAGGCAAAATTTAATCTCGCTCGGCTTTGATGACAAAGAGGGTTTTAAAAGTGATGAAATAAGCTTTAAAGTGCGCGGTCTCTTTGCAAAGCCGACATTCGGCGACAAGCTTGAGCTATATTTGGGTTGGGCGAGCGAAGGCGAGGAAGGTGCCGATAATATGTGGCTGTGCGGTAAATTTGCCGTGCAGACCTGCGAGCGAGATTACAAAGAGCAAAGTACCGAGGTGCGTGCGACCGCCGTAGATTTTGCCGGCGAGATCAAGACCAAAAAGCGCCGTAGCTGGGAAAATACCACGCTTTTTGCCATTGCCGGCAAGATCGCGGACGAAAACGCCCTGCGCCTCAAAACAAGCGGAGAGGATATGACGATCAGATCGCGCCTACAAGACGGAGTGAGCGATTTGGAGTTTTTATATTCATTGGCAAAGGAGCTCGGCTATCTCGCCGCCACCAAAAACGATACTCTGATCCTAGCGCCAAAAAGCGGGGATGATGAAGCAGACGGAGCAGAGACAGAGAGCGGACTACCGCAAATAGAGCTAAACTTAAGCGAACTCGAGTCTTTAAATATCACCGAGGCGAATCGCAATGCTTATGGTTCGGTCGTATGTGAATGGCAAGATGTGGAGAGCGGCAAGCGTAAGCAGATCAAGGTAGGCAAAGGCAAACAGACCTATAAGATGCAAATCCCGGAGCCAAAAAGCGATGCCGAGGCCTATAAGCTGGCACAAAGCAAGCTAAATGAGCTAAAAAAGGGCGGTATTAACGGGCGGTGCTCGTGTATGGGCGCCAATATCGTCGCGGGTGCGCAGGTTAAATTTAAAGGCGCTGCAGGGCTTGAGGATGTCAAATTTAGTGTGAAATCAGTTTCGCATACGCTAGAGCCGTCAGCCTACAATATAGAGATAGAATTTGAAGGGTAAAGGAGTAAAAATGACCTTAGAAATCGTTAGATTCAAGGAAATTGATGATATGACGCTAGGGCGTTTTATCTTACGCGATGGCGAAAAGGAAGTGTTAAAAGGCTATACCTGCGAGCCTGCGGGTCCTGATACTACACAAAGCGGCATGGATAGACGCATACCGCAAGGAAAGTATCAAATAGCCTGGCACGATAGTCCGAAATTTAGAGTTCGTCTGCCGCTTTTATGGAATGAGCTGGTACCAAAAACTCGCTGCATCTTGATCCATTCGGGCAACAACGGGCGTAATACCGAGGGCTGCGTGCTACTGGGTTCATCTTTGGGCGCGCACGGAGTGAAAGACTCTCGTGCGGCCTTGAGCGCGCTGCTTGCCGCCGTAAAAGGGCAAGAATTCGCAGTGCAGATAATAAATCAGATAGGAGAATAAATGAGTTTTTCAAATAATATGAATAACACCCCCGAAAAAATGGGGGGGGGGGGGGTAAATAAACCCCTCCACGCTCCCTTTGCCTGGATAGGCGGCAAGAGCAAGCTAGCGGCGCAGATCATACCTCTAATGGCTCCACATCAAAAATATATCGAGGTATTTGGCGGGGCCCTATCGGTTTTTTACCGAAAGGAGCCAAGTAAAATTGAAATTTTAAACGATATAAACGGCGACCTCATAAACCTACACCGAATAATCCAAACTAGACCGCAGAGCTTAAACTCGTGTCTTAACGGGCTCTTAAGAAGCAGGGAGATATTTTACGCAATCAAACAAGGGAAGCTTAAGCCGCGCAATAAGATAGAAGCGGCGGCGTTTTTCTACTTCCAAATTGCGGCAAGCTTCGGCGCAAAGGGCGATCACTTCGCTATGCCAAAAGGTCGCAGTGCTAAGAATATATATAGAGATTTTCGCGTTTATTCGTGCAGACTTAGACGAGCCACGATCGAAAATTTAAGCTACGAGAAGCTTATTAAAGAATATGATAGCGAAGATAGCCTCTTTTACTTAGATCCGCCGTATGTCGGCACCGAAAATTATTACAAAACGGCAGGCGGATTTAGCAAGCAAGATCACGAAGCTTTGGCTGAAATTTTGCGAGGTATCAAAGGCAAATTTATGCTTAGCTACAACGACTGCGAGCTCATCCGCGATCTTTACCGGGGCTTTAATATGAAAGAGCTAAAGATTAGCTATAGTCTCAATAACGCAGCAGAGCGAAAGAGCAGCAGCGAGCTTTTGATTATGAATTATTGAATTAATTATATCCCCTAAAATTTTCTCATTTTTCACTTAAGGGTAAAAAATGAGATTTTTTTTTACGAAAAATGTGAGAAGTGTTATATATATTATAACTATAGCGGTATTGCTTTGTTTTGCCATGTTTATAAATTTAGTATTTAATATCCCCTACGATAGAAAAGTTGCAAATATTTTACTTACTGTACCTTTAGTTGCCAGAGTCCTTAAGGGTTTTTCGCAGCATTACGGAAGAAAATTTATATTTTTAAACTCAAGCATAAAATGTATAAAATCAGGCGAGCAGCTCGTAATGAAATTTGATGAGATTTTATATTTCAAAAAGACTTTCGCATTTTTTTATGAAAGCGAAACACATAAATATACGGAAACGGAAAGAATCGCAGGAAAAACCTGCCTTGCCATATACGTACTTGCTTATATTTATGGTGCGATATTTGATGACTCTATGATAGTCTTTATAATGTTATTTTGCTGTATGGGAGCGGTTGTATTCATTTTTACACCACAAATGATTTTTCATCTATTTAAGGGCGGCTTATTTTCATGTAGGTTTGTCGATGCTTTAATTATAGACGCGCTTTACAATAAATTTTTTATATTTATACCCACTAATAAAGAATATAACGAGCTTAAAAAATATATGAAATTAAAATTTAATAAAGACCTAGACGCGCCAAATTATCTTTTAAGAGTTAAAAATTTTTAACTCAGACATTTTTCGAATTTACGAAGTCTCATTCCACGAGCCGCGCGCGGATGTCGCCGAAGAGCAGCACGTCCTTCAAAACGGCGCGATCGGCGTAACCGCGCTCGTTTAGGCTTAGGTGCAGCTCGCCTCGGCTGCTCGAAAATATCGGCTGATTGATAAAAACCACGTAAATCGCCGCAGCCTGCTTATCTGCGCCCGCGCCGCGCCCTTTAAAATTTACGTCCGTTGTGCCGGTTTTCGTGTCTGCTCCGCTAGAGCTTGCGCTTGCCGCTGCGCCGGAGTTGGTATCCGCATCGCTAGGCGGCGCGACGCCAAGCTCGCTCGCGATATTTGCGGCGGCTCTTCCGCGCGGCCTTTCAATGTCGATCCTTCCGTCGGCGCTCTTTGCGCCCGCGGCTCGGACGAAAAATTTATCGCCCGAGTGCGGGATTTTAGAGAAATTGAAAAACAAACTCAGCAGGTCATTCGTCGCAAAATAGGGCAAAATTTCATCGCTTACGAGCTGTAGCTCGCCGCCCGCGCCCTTGAACTTTTGAAATTTTATCGTTTTGCGCGCATAGTCGAAGGCGTAAGTTTTGCGCTCGTTTTTCGTTGTTTTGCCCTTTTTGCGCGAAACCTCGTGGACGTAGAGATCGGGCATCAAAAGCCCCGCCACGACGCGCCCCTTTGAGCGGAAGCTCTCGCG
>CAURUA010000017.1:0-36588 GCA_963528045.1 uncultured Campylobacter sp.
AAGCCTGTCCGAGCGGAGGCAGCTGCTCGGGGATGTTTACGGCAAACTCGATGAACACGCTATGCGAAGCGATGGGTATCGCGCTAAAAGGCAACGGCACGGTGCCTGCGCTAACGCCGGAGCGCGAGGAGCTCATCAGGCAGGCGGGACGACGCATCTGCCAAATCGCCCTAGATGAAAAATACAAAATCCGCAACATCGTGAATGAAAAATCTATCCAAAACGCCCTCGTAGTCGATATGGCGATGGGCGGCAGCAGCAACACCGTGCTGCATATCCTGGCTATCGCGCGCGAAGCGGGAGTAAATTTGCAGATCGCGGGGCTCAACGAGATCAGCCGTAAGATCGCGCATATCGCCAAAATCAGCCCGAGCCTGCCAAACGTGCATATGGAAGACATCGACCGCGCGGGCGGACTAAGCGCCGTGATAAACGAAATTTCGCGCCGCGACAACGGACTGCTAGGCCTAGACTCGCTAACGGTAAGCGGCGAAAGCCTAGGCGAGCGCGTCGGAGCTAGCTCCATAAAAGACGAATCGGTCATCCGTAAGGTTGAAAACGCTTACTCGCAGGTCGGCGGACTAGCGATTTTGTTCGGAAATTTAGCCGAGCAAGGCTGCGTCATAAAAACAGCGGGCATCATCGGCGAGCGTAAATTTAGCGGCAAGGCGGTCTGCTTTAATAGCCAAGACGAGGCGATAGAGGGGATCTCAAGCGGCAAGGTAAACAAAGGCGACGTGGTCGTCATCCGCTACGAAGGGCCGCGCGGAGGCCCCGGCATGCAGGAGATGCTAAGCCCAACGAGCCTAATCATGGGGCGAGGGCTGGGCGCGGACGTGGCTCTCATCACGGATGGTAGATTTAGCGGCGCGACGAGAGGACTAAGCGTCGGGCACATAAGCCCCGAAGCTGCCGAGGGCGGCATGATCGGACTGCTACGAGACGGCGACATTATCGACATCGACGTAGACACATACGCGATAAACGTACGCCTAAGCGATGAGGAGATCGCCGCGCGAAGGGCTAAATTTAAGCCGATCGAAAAACCGCTGCCGTACCGCTGGCTACGAATGTATCGCAAGCTGGTAACGAACGCTAGCAACGGAGCGATTTTGGAGGCGTAAAGAAATATATGATATGATATAGTAAAATTTTATACAAAGGATAGTTATGAGCAATAGTAGTTCATTAGATTTTGAGGGAGAAGATAGCCTTTGTTCAGAGAACATAGAAGCAATATACCCATTAAAGGAAATAAGAATAGATAAAGTTAGGATGAGTGTCTTTGAGTTTAAAAGAAAATACGATGATCCAGCCAAAGGGAATATAGTATTAAATCCGGATTTTCAAAGAGATAAAGGAAGGTGGGATACGAAACAAAAGAGTGAATTGATTGAATCTATTCTAATGGGAATTCCATTACCAGTTATATATTTGTTTCAAGATGAAAGAGGGATAAAACAGGTTGTTGATGGAAGGCAACGTTTAACTTGTGTGGCAGAATTTTTAGACAACAAATTTAAATTAGAAAAATTAGAGATTCTAAGGTCTTTAAATAGTAAATATTTTAAAGATTTAGAGATGTATGAACAAAATAAAATCGAGGATTATCAGTTGGAAATTTATACCATTCTGCCGCCAGCACCAGAGAGAGTTAAATTTAATATCTTTGATAGATTGAATAGGGGTGGTACGAAATTAAATAATCAGGAGATGAGAAATGCATTATATCAGGGTACGTCTACAAGATTAATAAAAGAGATGAGCGAATTAGAAAATTTTAAGAAAGCAACTGCATATTCACTAAATTCAAATACTATGAAAGATAGATATCTTATACTTAGATTTGTGTCTTTATATTTATTGAGAACTGATCAACTTGACGGTAAAGTAGAATTTGTGGCAGATATTGATGAGTTTTTAAAAAATGTTATGCAATACATTAATACAAAAAAATTTGATGATATTGAATATTTAAAAAATAATTTTGATAAAACAATGGAGTATATAGCTGATAACTATGGAGATGGTGTTTTTAGATTCAGAAATAAAGATGGAAATGATAGAAAAAGACCTATAAATATGGGTTTATTTGAGTGTATAACATATATGTTTATGCTAGCTTTAGAAAAAAATATAAAAATAGACAAGGATGAATTGGAAACATTCAAGACACAAGAATTTGATAAACCAGAAAGGTTTACATATGGAATAGACAGTAAAGATAATATTAAATTCAGATTCGATAGTGTAGAAAAATTTATAGGGATTTACAATGATACAAAAAATGAAAATTAGTAATTTTAAAAGCATAAATAATCAAGAAATTGAATTAAAGCCGTTAGCTATATTTACTGGGACTAATTCATCTGGAAAGTCAACGTTAATGCAAAGTATTTTACTATTGTCTTATTATTCTAATCAAAATTCGGAGCTAGAAAAGGCATTAATGAAGGTTAAAAAATTTCAAGAAATTAGGAATTTTAATAATAAGGATAATGAAGTTATATTACAGATAAAAATTGATAATAAAAAATACGTATTAAAATGCGATAGTGATAGTAATTGGTCTATAGATAATAAGTCTAATTTGATTTTTGAAGATAATCTATACTACATTAGCTCTAATCGCATAGGTCAGGAAGATATAGCAACTTATAGCGAAAATATAAAATTTGGGATAAATGGTAAAAATATTTTTGGTTTTTTTCAAAAACATAAGGATAAGATTGTAAATTTTGTAGCAGAGCATAATAATGACGAAACACTATCTGGTAATCTTAAGTATTGGATTAAAAAAATTTTAGATTTAGACATTGAGCTTTATACAGAAGATATAGATGGCTCAAGCATAAAAGCAGGTTACAAATCTAGTATTACTTCAAATATTCTTTCTACTTTTAATGTTGGAACTGGTGTAAGTTATGTTATAAGGATACTGATTGTTGCCTTATGGTTAAAACCAAATGATATCTTTATAGTCGAGAACCCGGAAATCCACCTGCATCCAAAGGCTATATCAAATTTGGCTAGTTTTTTTGCAGAAATTGTATCAAAAAATAAAGTTCAGCTAATTGTAGAAACTCACTCAGAATATTTTTTACACAAATTAAGATACGAGATTTACAAGAAAAAATTTAATGCCGATGATGTGAGATTTTTTTATAAAGATGATCCGAATAAAGAATTTGAAATGATTAATATAAATGAAAATGGGCATTTGGTAAATTTTAAAAAAGAAAAAATCAATTTCCCTACCGGTTTTTTGGATGTTAGTCTTGGTGAATTATTGGAGATAATGTAATGGTGTTTTCTATGTGTTGTGAAGATGATTTATTACAAGAATTTATCAAATTTAAACACGGCGAATCAGTAAATAATGATACTGTAGAGAAATTTTTGCATTATTATAAACCTGAAATTCTACCAATAAGAGAACAACTTGACATACTAGACGATGATTTAAAATCAAAATTGGTATCGAGCGGTTATGTCTATGGTGATTTATCTGAAACACTCTCAAAAACTATATATAAAATTTGTTTATCAAATACAAAAAATTATTTCCCATACGTAAATATAAATGGCGATCAGATAGAAAATAATTTAACCGGCACATTCAAAACATCGTCACGCGATAAAGCCATTGAGCATATTAAAGCATTGCTCAAAAACGCTAAGTATATCGTTATTTATGATAGATATATAAATGATAATTTTAATAGTTTTAAAAAATTTATCAAACAATGTGTTCCTAAAAAACAATTAACACTAGAATGCTTTGGATTAAAACAGGAACAAAAGACTCAAATAAAACGACTCTGCGATAGCTATACAGCAAAAGATTATCCTGCCAACAATGCGTCACCATATCAAAATGGCTTTCATAATAGATATATTTTAATAGATGGAAAAGTTGAGATAATTTTAACCAGCGGTATAGATTATTTAATGAATAAGGAGAATGATTTTACTTATATTATTAGAAAAATAAAATAATTATACTTTATAATTTTTAAGATTAGGGCTTAAAATCAACAAATTTTAAGCCCAATACTGATAAGAAATTACATACACAGTATGGTTAAATTACTGATTCGCTGGTAGAATTCACTTCGCCAGCTCAAAAATCTCTTTGATATTTTCCTTCGTATAGAGCTTGTCTTTACGCCAGTTTACCGCATAGTCGTAGGCTAAATTTACGACTTCCTCTAGCGTTTCGCCCTCGATGCCGACGGTTTTTATGGTAAATGAGGTCAAATTTCGCCTACCCGCGAGTAAAGTCCACATATCTTGGGCAGTCGCAAGCGGCTTACTATCGGGTGTTAGCGCGCGTCTAGCGTTTGGCTGCAATCTGCTTGATTTTTTACCAGACTGCCGCATTTCTCGTAGCATACGCAGCTCTTGCTATGTTTATAGTGCTTGACATCTACACCTCTATCAAACAAGCAATCCATTAGGTCATATATAGACAAACCACATTGCCATTAAGTTTTAAATTTTAAACCTACAAATCCCTCGGATCGGCGATCTTGCCTGCGACGGCGCTAGCTGCGGCGACGGCGGAGTTTGCCAGATATACTTCGCTGCTGCGATCGCCCATGCGGCCGACAAAATTTCGATTAGTCGTGCTTACGCAGCGCTCGCCCACGCCTAAAATCCCCATATATCCGCCCAGGCACGCGCCGCAGGTCGGGTTGCTTACGACTGCGCCCGCTTCGACAAAAATATCCCACAGCCCCTCTTTTTGCGCGGCCAAAGCGATCTTTTGCGTCGCAGGCGTGATGATGAGGCGGGTTTTGCGCGCGACCTTGCGACCTTTTAAAATTTGTGCGGCGATCCGCAGATCGGAGAGCCTGCCGTTGGTGCAGCTACCAATAAAGACCTGATCGACGGCGATATCATCGCGCACCGCCTCGCGCACGCTCTTGCCGTTGCTAGGCAGGAACGGATACGCAATCACCGGATCAAGCTTGCTTACATCGATTTCTAAAATTTGCTCATAGTTCGCGCCCTCGTCGGAGTAGTGAAATTTCGGCTCGGCGCGCAAGCTTTTATCCGCCAAAAATTCCTTCGTGATCTCATCGACCGCGACGATACCGCTCTTGCCGCCCGCTTCGATCGCCATATTGCAAAGCGAAAATCTGCTATCCATATCCAGATGCTCCAGCGCGTCGCCGCAGAACTCCAAAGCCTTGTAGCGCGCGCCGTCCACGCCGATGAGGCGGATCACCTCTAAAATAAGATCCTTGCCGTAGATGTGCGGCGCGGGCTTACCGCAAAAGACCACTTTGATTGTAGGAGGTACTTTAAACCAATTCCTGCCCGTTATCATCGCAAAAGCTAGATCGGTGCTGCCCATACCGGTCGCAAATGCCCCAAGCGCGCCGTGGGTACAGGTGTGGCTGTCCGCGCCGATGATGACGTCGCCGGGCACTACTAGCCCCTTTTCAGGCATCAGCGCGTGCTCGATACCCATATCCTTTTCGTCGAAATAGTTTTTCAAATCGTGTTTGTAAGCAAACTCGCGTGAAATTTTAGCTTGGTTTGCGCTCAAAATATCCTTCGTAGGGATGTAGTGATCCATCACGATCGCAAAGCCGTCCGGGTTGGCGAGCTTTTTTGCGCCGCTAAGCTCGAACTGCTTGATCGAAATCGGCGTCGTAATGTCGTTGCCGATGACCATATCAATGGTGCTTTCGATGATCTGCCCCGCAAAAACCGCCTCGCCCACGTGTTCACTAAAAATTTTCTCCGTAATCGTCTGCTTCATAAAATCTCCTTGGTGCCGGTTAAATTTGCGCGATTTTAGCTAAAAAATCATAAATTTTTGCAATTTTATGTATAATTGAGCCGCAAGGAGCGAGACGATGGAAATTTTAGATATTTTTGCAAACCGCAGAAGCGTAAGAAAATACGCGCAGGGGCCGCTTGAGGACGAGGCGCTGGATAAAATTTTAAAAGCGGGCCTGCTTGCGCCATCGGGGCATGCACGCCGCCCGTGGGAGTTCATCCTCGTGCGCGACAAACAGATGCTTGAGCAGCTAAGCGGATGTCGCAGCAGCGGTGCAAATATGCTAAAACAGGCCGCGGCCGCGATCGTCGTGATCGCAGATGAGCAGAAGCAGGACGTCTGGATCGAGGACTGCTCGGTAGCGCTAGGCTACATGCACCTTGCCGCAAGCGCGCTAAATCTTGGCAGCTGCTGGGTGCAGGTAAGGCTGCGCGCCGCCGCGGACGGACGCAGCTGCGAGGAGTTTTTGCGCGAGGTGCTGGGCTTTCCGACAAATTTCAAAGCAGAAGCGATACTAGCCCTCGGCGTGCCGCAGCGCAGCCCGAGCCCTCACGATCTGCAGAAGTTAAATTTAAGCAAAATCCATAAAGAGAAATTTTAACGCGTATGAAGTATCAAAATTTAATTCAAATTTGCGAGTATCTACGCGCCAAACGCTTCCTTTCGCACATTAAGCGCGTAGGAGATAACCTTTTTAAAGTCTGCTTTGACGGCAACGAGACGCTGTTTTTCGATATGAATAAATCAGGCTGCAATATCCACGAAAATGACGCTTTTACCGAAGGTAGGGTTTACGCGGCGCCCTTTGACGTGCTACTTGCTAAGCGCTTCGTAAAATCGCGCATCACCTCCGTTAGCGTGCCGGAAAATAATAGAATTCTATGCCTTAGCGTAAGCCAAAACGCAAGCTATAAAACCCAAAGCTCAAATATCTACTTCGAATTTACCGGGCGATTTACCAACGTAATAATCACCGATGAAAACGATGTGATTTTAGAGGCGCTGCGGCACTTCGAGACGGAATTTAGACAGATCAAGGTAGGAAGAAAACTCCGTCATCTGCCGCCTGCAAATATTAAAGAAGCCCCCGTGCCAAAAATTTCGGACTTTAGAGCATTTTTTCGCGCGGAATTTAACGCGCTAAATGCGAATCGCTTAAACTCGCTCAAATCCGCAAAAATCACGGCGCTAAATAAAAAGCTAGACTCGGTGCGCGAGGCTTTAGGCTCTTTGCAAAGCAGCGCCGAACTACTGCGAAGCGCTGAGCTTTTAAGTGCAAAAGCCGCCCTGCTAAAAGAAAATATCTATAAAATTCCAACTAGCGCGCGAGAATTTACGCTGCAAAAAGAAGACGCCGAAGCGGTAGAATTTAAACTGCAAAAGCCTGCGAACGCTACTTTGGGCGAGCTTTACTCCGAGGCGAAGCGTCTGCGCCAAAAGGCTGCTAATATCCATATCGAAGAGCAAAATTTAAAGGAGAAACTCGCGTTTTATGAGAATTTAAAATCGCTCATTCTTGCCGCGCAGGACGCGCACGAGATCGAAATTCTAATGCCTAAGCGCACGCAAACTAGGCAAAAAAGCAAGGAAAAAAATAGCGAATATGTGGCGAACTTTTATCTCGGGGATTTTAAAATTAGCGTCGGGAAAAACGAAAAAGGCAATGAGTTCTTACTAAAAAATAGCTCCAAATCCGACTATTGGTTTCATCTTAAGGACATTCCAAGCGCACACGTCATCGTAAAGACAAATAAACAAAGTCTAAGCGAAGAGGTGGTCGAATTCGCCGCTAAAATTTGCGTGAGCTTCAGTGCAAGCGGCAGCGGAAAATATCTCGTCGATTACACCAAACGCCAAAATGTCAAAATCAACGAAGGTGCTTTCGTAAACTACGTAAATTTTAAAACAATCAGCGTTTTAAAGCCGTAATAAGCGAGCTTGCAGTATAATTATTCAAAATAAATTCCAAGGAAATTCTATGAAGCAAAGAATAATCACGGCAAGCATTTTACTCGCCGTATTTTTGGCTCTAATTCTCATAAACGCTAGGTGGCTAAATTTCGCCGTATTTGCGCTGATACTCGTGCTTGCGTTTTTTGAAAGCCTCAAATTATGGGGTCTGGAGGAAACTAGCAAAAAGTGGCTCGCGCTGGCGATCGCATTTTTTGCGCTGCTACCATTTACGCAGACCGATGAGCCTTTCGTCTCAGCGCTAAAAGTTAGCATCCTGATGATCCTATGCGTCGCCTCTGTCGTGGCCTTTACCAAGGGCCCCAGCCTAAAGATCACGCTTCCTTTTATCTATCCCGTTGCGCCTATATTTTTTATGTGGGCGGCTTATGATGATTTCGGGGAAGTTTTTCACTTCGTTTGGCTGATCTTTATTATCGTAGCTAGCGATAGTGGCGCATATTTTATCGGTAGAGCTTTTGGCAAAACTCCGCTAAGCGCTAGCTCGCCAAATAAAACCGTAGAAGGCGTGCTAGGTGGTCTTGCACTCGCGCTTATCGTTAGCCTCATTTATGCGCGCATCTTTACCAATATGCCGCCGCTTGAAATTTTAGGCAAAACCATCATCATAGCAATTTTTGGCGTGTTTGGCGATCTGTTTGAGAGTTACCTAAAGCGCGCGGCGGGTCTTAAAGACAGCGGCGCGCTCTTTCCCGGACACGGCGGGATCTTAGACCGCATCGACGGCTATATGTTCGGCGCGATCGCGATGGCGATAGTCTATTCATGGTAGTTTTAGGCTCCACGGGCTCTATCGGCACAAACACCCTAGACGTAGCCGCGCGTAGCGGTAGTATGATCGAAGCGCTTAGCTGCGGGCGCAATATCAAGCTTTTAAACGAACAGATCGCAAAATTTCATCCAAAGCTCGTCTGTATCGCGGACGCGCAGCAAAAAAGCGAGGTAGATCACGAGCGCGTATTTTGCGGCGCGGATGGAATTTTGCAGATGCTTGCGGAGTGCAAAAGCACGACCGTCGTAAATGCTCTCGTAGGCTTTGCGGGCATGATGCCTAGCCTAAAAACCCAAGAGCTCGGAAAGAGGCTGTGTCTCGCCAACAAAGAAAGCCTGGTCGTCGGCGGGAAATTTCTGCAAACGGATAAAATTTACCCGATCGACAGCGAGCATTTCGGGCTGAAATTTTTACTTAGCAGCGCCAAAATCCCCGTTTCGCGCCTAATCATCACGGCTAGCGGCGGCGCATTTTACGACGTGCCGCTAACGCAGCTGGGCTCACTCACGCCACAAAACGCCCTCAAGCATCCCAACTGGAAGATGGGCGCGAAGATCACGATCGACAGCGCCACGATGGCGAATAAGCTCTTTGAGGTGATCGAGGCGTTTTGGCTCTACGGCATGCGCGAGATCGATGCGCTTATCGAGCGCACCTCGCAGATCCACGCGCTGGTCGAATTCGCAGACGGCTCCACGACGGCGCATATTAGCAGGGCTGACATGCGGCTAGCCATCGCGCACGCGATGTTTAGCGGAGATGTGCGGGAGCAGATCACCGCACCCGTGGATCTGTGCGCCCTACGGCCGATAGAGCTTAAGCCGATCGACACGATGAAATTTCAAATTTTTACCCTCAAAGACGCGCTGTTAGCAAACCCTGATCTCGGCGTCGTCATCAACGCCGCGAACGAAGCAGGCGTAAATGCGTTTTTGCAGCAGCGGTGCCGCTTCACCGACATTGCGCGCGTCGTGCTGAAGTGCGCGGAGAAATTTAACTCGCCTAGCGTAACGGATGCAGACGCGCTTGCGGCGGTGGACGCGAGCGTGCGAGCGTATGCAAACGAACTGCTGAAATAAGCTTTCCGATCGCGAGATTTTTATATGCTGCGCTTGAGCTTGGCGGCAAATTTCACTGCGCGCGGCTCGCGCAAGTAGCCGTAAAATTTAGCGGCATCTAAACAGCGTGCACCTATTGCGCCGTATCGGGCGCAGATTTATGCTGCGCCGTAAGGTTGCGCCATTAAATTTAATAAATAGAGGTTGGGCGTGGATATTAAAACCGTCATAGATTTAGAAAAGCAGCGCAAGCGACTTAAGAAAAGTCGCAAGCTTTGGAAAATTTTAAGTTATCTCGTAGCGTTTGTAGTTTTCGGTCCGATGCTTGCGCTAGCATTGATAATCATCTTTCGCAATTTTCCCAAGCTCGATCTCGGCGTAGAGAGTTTATTTCTTTTGGTCACGTCTATTTTAGCAATAATCAGCATGCGGGACAAATTTTACGAGTGGATTTTCGAGTGCAAAACCGAGCGGTTTGTGCTGCGATACAAAGAGCTTTATCTCAAGCCCTATATCGAGAACCTGGGCTTTTCGTATAAAATGGGCGCACTTTTTCAGGAAAAAGAGGTGAGGCAGAGCGAGATATTTGACGGATTTGATAGATTTCGCGCGGACGATCTGGTTTACGCAAGCGCGGACGGAGTGAATTTTATGTTTTGCGATATAAGGCTGGAAAAGGAGACCGGCAGTGGAACTTCGTCGTTTTTTAAAAAGAGTTACACTACATTTTTCGAGGGGCCTTTTTTGTGGCAAATTTTAATAAAAAAATTGGCTCCGATGTTTTTGTTTTTTCGGGCGCGGCGGCACCCGCAGGCATAGATTTGCCGCCGTCTGCACTACCGCGCAAGCTATGGAGCAGCCGCAAAATCCCGATAGATAACGCGGACTTCAATGCAAACTTTTCGGTTTATGCAAGCGATACGGTAGCGGCTATGTATGTCTTGACGCCCGCGCTGATGGAGAAAATTCTATCTCTTAAACAGCTCGTAAAATCGGATATATCGCTGAGCTTCAAGCAAAATAAAATTTATATCGCGATATCTCGCGGCGCGGATAGTTTCGAGCCGATCTTGGATCAGCCGATACTCAATGCCCGCATCGCAAAGGATATCAAGGCAGATCTAGACGCGATGCTGCAAATCGTAAAAATTCTAAGGCTGAATGAAAAAATTTGGGCGTCTTAGCAAGCGCAAGGCGAAGCGAGGCAAGCGGGCGAAGCGAGGCATGGCAGGGCGAAGCGACTAGATAAAACAAAGTGGAGCAGAATAGGCTGCTGGGGCGAAATACGCGAGTGGCGCACAAGCGGGATAAAATTCCGCGCGGAGCTTCGGCAAGATCACGAAATTTTGCGCAAAATTTCGACGGCGTTTTACGTCGCGGCGAAATCTTGTATAAAATTTCGGCGGAATTTTACGAAAAATTAAAATTTGCTTGCTATTGAGAGATTTTTTTGATATACTGCCGTTTCTTTTTGGCCCCGTAACTCAGTTGGTAGAGTGTCACCTTGACATGGTGGAAGTCGTTGGTTCGAGTCCAATCGGGACCACCATTTAAGCTGTTTTTAAGTTTCAGTCACTTCTTTTTACTTCTCTTTAATTCCTGCTTAAGTTTTTTTCAAATTTTAATCCACTTCATTTTCGCGTTCGCGCGCCCATCCGTCTTAAATTTAGTTATTCCAACATCTTTCATTTTTATTTTAGATATAATTTTTCCAGAAATACTATGAGATCGATGAAGTAAATTTTATATTGAACTAATTAAATTTAGAAAGGAGTATCGGAGATATATGGGACAGTATGTTATAAAAACCTTAGATTACTGCGCAGAAAAGGGACTGCAGCTACAATGGGAAAAGGACTTTGCGATCTCCGTCAATACTCTTGAAAACGAAGTTACTATAAGGGCAAATAAAAGCGGACTCATATCTCTTGCCAGGCATTTGCTTACTTTAGCGCAAGATTCCGCGCCGAAACATTCGCATATACATCTGGATGAGTATAATTCGCTTGAGGAGGGCTCGGCGGAACTTATAAACCAAAAAGATACCGAGCGATAAAGATAAATTTTTATGCTAAAGGAAGGCGACAATGAGAGAAAAACACATTGTAGAGTTATTATCCTCGGCAATCGAAGGAGACGGGATTATATCTGTAGTATTTAAATTTTTCCATATAGATTGGGAATGCACGCTAGAGGAGCTCGATCCAATTATAAACTTTGGTATAAAAAATGGCGATCTTCTTATAGAAGATATGCATGATGAAAACAAGCACTACGACAAAATAGATTGGCGGCTAGATAATGTGTATCAAGAGATCGTTATGGTAGATATTTACAAATATATGCCATTGCTATTTTCTAAACATCCGATGGCACCGAATCCTTATAAGCAGTTCATTACGGAATGAAATTTGCGTATGACAGCACGGATAAAACTATAAAATTTAAAGGATCGGACGGTATGGCGCAAAACACGATGAATGAAGCAGATCGTAACGAAAAGGAGCAACGCAATGCTAGATAGAATTGCCTCTTTTTTGACAGGCATAATGTGCTTCTTATATCTTATAAATTTTACGGTACATAAACATGTAAAAATAGGCGAGAAATATATTAAATTTGATGATGCGGGTAGTTTGTGGATATTGCCCGCAATCGTATTTTTAATAGCGGGTATTTACGGCTTTTATTTCGCCTTTCGCTCTGAAAAGAGCATAAAAAGATACCCAGAGTATATGTGGTGTGCAGACTGCGGTAAATTTTACCGATACGAGGACGTCAAAGATACCGATCAAATTTGCCCGGACTGCGGCAAAAAGCTTACGGAGTATAATGACGGCGACTACTGGAAAAGAAACGCCTCCGATCAAAGCACTAAATCTCCAAAGCTTAAAAAGCGTAAATTTAAAAAGCGATGAAATTTTGATTTGTTATACGAGGAATATATAAAAATGCTAAATAGAATTTTTGCATTAATCGGCTTTTTCGCTTTTTTCGCATGGGGACTGGCGGCCGCTTTATTGGGAAAAGTCGATATAAAACCCGGCTTTATGGCATCGGTAAAATTTGAAAGCGCGTATCTGCGTATCATCATAGGAATTTTATGCTTTGCGGCGTGCGCTTTCTTTGTGTATCTCGCATTTCGCTCTAAAAAAAGCATAAAATATTATCCTAAATTTATGCGCTGCAAGAGGTGTTTTAAATTTTATAATTTCTCGGACGTTAAAGATAGGAATGTTTGCCCTAAATGCGGAGGCGAGCTGCAAGATTATGCCGAGATAGAAAAATCTGATCAAATAGAAAAGAATAAAAAGCTTGAAAGATATTATAAATTTGAAAAAGAGTGGCTAAAGAGGGTGAGTCATGATAAAAATAATTGATGCGCAAGCAAAATCAAAAAGGCCATATGGATAAAAAATGAGCGCTAGGATAGGTTTAATACTTTTGGGTGCATTTTAGGGGGGTATGATTTAGAATTGACTAAATTTTAAAAATTCCGATCCGAATTCGCTCCATAAACTCGCCGCTTTAAGAAATAAAAACCGCTAAAGAGTCTAAATTTAAAACCGAAATTTTACCGCGCCATGTAAAACGCTCAAGATCAAAATTTCATCCAATCTACGCCAAAATTTTAAAAAATCTATCTTTAATCTTTGAAATTTATTATTATTTAATCAAGAGAAATTATAATATATCATTTGCAAATCATTCGCAAAATTATAATTTTGACTAGGGGGGAGTGATGTTTAAGAAATTTTATCTTTCAAATGCCGCGATCGCGCTAAGTTTGTGCGCTGCATTGCAACTAAACGGAGCCGAAAATAACGCTACGTCCGCAAATATCAGCGCATCTAGCGCGCAAGCGGTAAATTCCGCAACTCCTAAAAACGCTTCCGGCGCGAACGCCACGAAGCTGGGCACCATCGTAGTTACCGCGACGGGCTTTGAGGATATGCTTAAAAACGAGGTTCGCAACGTCTCCGTTATCACCGCGGAGGATATGGAAAATCGCGGTTACCGCGATCTGCGCGAAATTTTAGAGAAGGCGCCTGGGGTTAGCTTTAATGGCAGATCGGTTGATTTGCGTGGGCAAGGTGCGAAAGCCAATACCTCCGTAAAGGTCCTTCTTAACGGAGTCGCGCTCAATATGATCGACACAACGCCTACGACTATCCCGATTGATCTCGTTCCGATCGAAGATATCGAGCGTGTGGAGATCATCCCCGGCGGCGGTAGCGTGCTTTACGGCAGCGGCACCAGCGGCGGCGTGATAAATATCATCACAAAAAAAGGCGCAAAATACCCATACGCCAATGTCTCTACCAAGATCGCGTCGTATAATTATAAAGATCTAAATTTCGGCGCAGGCGGGAATGTGAGCGAAAATCTATTTCTAAAGACCGCAATAAAGGGCTTTGATCAGCATGGATACCGCAAAGGCGAAAGAGAGCGGGGCTACTATACATCGTTCGGACTAAATTATAAAATTTCAGATGATCAAAGCCTATCTTTTAATCCGAGCTTTTATCGCGCCAGGACGCATGATGTGCCGAGTTTAGGACTTGCCAAACTTAAAGCGGATCGCCGCCAGCAGGGAGGCGAGAGAACCTTTACCAAAAGTACGCGACTAAATTTTGACTTGGATTATGCGGTGAAATTCGGCGATAGATTTGAAGCAAATTTACAGCCCTATTACCAAGATATTAGAATTTTACAAAAGGGCTTTGTGATGAAAGATCGCAAAGAGGGGGCAAATTTAAAGGGCAAGCTTGACTACGACAGCGGCGAGTTCATAGCGGGATATGATTATCTCAAAAACAAGGGCTTTCGCAAGATTGACCTTACCACTCCGATGAATCCTATGATGAGCCTTTCGCAGCTTACGATCTTTGATATGCAAAAACTTACCCACTCGGTCTATGCTTTAGAAAAGCACAATTTCACCGATCTGTTTTCGCTTAGCGCGGGCGGGCGTTTTGAACGCGCCGAATACAAAGTGGATCGCGAGGTCTCTACGACCATGCGTATGATGGGGCGTATAATCTCGCAGACGCAGGACAGCACGCACGTAACGGACAATAAAAACAACTACGCTTTTGAGATCACGCCGAATTTTAATTATTCCAAGGATGGCAACGTCTATTTTAAATTTGAGCGCGGCTATATCTCGCCGGGCCCTAATCAGCTCATCGACAAGCTCGGTCGCAACGGCCCTTATGTGCTTAATAACCTCAAATCCGAAACCTTTAAAACCTACGAGATCGGTCTTAAAGATCTAATCTACGGGCAATACGTAAGCGCTACGATCTTTTGGACCGATACGAAAAATGAGATCGTAAACGAAACTCTGGGCAGCTTGATCACCGACGGTTGGCATTTTATAAATATCGACGAGACGCGCCGCAAGGGCGTGGAGCTGTATGCGGAGCAAAGTCTGCTTTCAAATTTAAAGCTTAGCGAGACCTTTTCATACGTGGACGCCAAGATTCAATCCGGCGTAGATAAAGGTAAGCAGGTTCCACTAGTAGAGCGCTCGAAGTTCGTTTTGGGCGTCGATTACGAGCCGATTAGAAATTTAACGCTGATGAGCGATTTTAAATATTTCTCATCATCGCATGACGCCAATCACGATAGGATCGATTCGCGCACGATCGTAGATCTGGGCGCTGCGTACCGCTTCGCAAGTGGGTTTTTGATAAGCGCCGGAGTCAAAAACGTCTTTGACGAGGAGTATAATTACAACCAAAATTTACGCGCAGACGTCTATACTCCGGCTCCCGGACGCAACTACTACGTGGAGTTTAAATACGCCTATTAGCGTGCGTTTAAATTTAAGTGAGGTTTTGAGCTGCGGGCTTTAAAATTTACGGGCGGAATTTAAAATTTTGCCGCGGTACGCTTTGCCGCCGCGAGATTAAATTTAATAAAAGGAGCGAAGATGAAACCTGATTATAAAAACTGGGTGCCTAAGGGCATGATCGCGTCATTTGCCGCGGCTGCGGGCGTAGCGTTAGTTTTGTTTTTGATTTTCGGCGTTTGCGGTTTGGGTGTTAGTGGTGCGCTAAGAGGCGTGCTAGCTGGGCTTTTCGGCGCAGCGACGCTGTTTTTGGTCGGTTTTACGATCTACTGCGTCGTGTGGTACCGCGCGTTTGATTACGGCGGCAAGCGTCAGCTTTCGCGCGCGATCGTAGAGGGCACGGCGAAATATGTGGATTTGCCTGAGGGCGGTCGCGGGCTGGACGTAGGCTGCGGCAGCGGCGCGCTAACGATCGCCGTTGCCAAGCGCAACCCGCACGCATCGGTGCTAGGCGTAGATCGCTGGGGCTTTGAGTACGCGTCTTTTAACAAGCAGCTGTGCGAATCCAACGCGCGCGCCGAAGGTGTGCAAAACACCAGCTTCGAGCAGGCTGACGCCACGCAGCTGCCCTTTGAGGACGGCAACTTCGATGCGGTTACAAGCAACTACGTCTATCACAACATCATGCGCAAGGACCGCCAGGCGCTGCTTTTAGAGACGCTCCGCGTGCTTAAAAAGGGCGGCAGCTTCGCGATCCACGATCTTTTCTCACGCGGAAACTACGGCGACATGGATGCTTTCATCGCGCGACTTAAGGAGCAGGGCTATGAGCGGGTCGAGCTCATAGACACGACGCAGGGGCTTTTTATGGGTCCGCGCGAAGCCAAATGGCTGATGCTAGGCAGTTCAAAATTGCTGGTGGGTAAGAAATAGATTTTTTGTAAATTTAGATTTAGGCAAATTTGAAGACGGATTAAATTTTAATCCCACCCGCTTTTAGCCGAATCCAGATCTTTAGGCTAGACTAATATATAATTGGCTATTTATCTCAAAAAAGAAACCGCGAAAGGAATTATTTCGGCCGAGGGCGTTATCCTTGCTGTGGGCACGCTAACGGTCGCCATCGGATATTTTGTGCTTCTAGCAGCATTTATCCTATAGTGGTATAGGCTGCGAGAGATCAAGGGCCGCTTAAATTTATCGTATTTGTTCTGTGAGCTAAGTGCATGCGGGTAGAACCTGCTGCCGAATTTTAATTTTGTGATTTTATGCAAAAAATCCGCGCCTCAAATTTAGCAAGGATTGCCCTCGGCATAGGCATAGCCACCCTGTGCGATTTTACCGCTCATATCTACTATTTTTGACATAGATTACTCCTTAAATTTGATTTTATTGAGTTTCATATATTCTTCAAAATAGTCCCAAGGACCATGATATAGTGTTTCAAGTCCGTTCCCGCAGTTATCTACGCGTATCCTTATCTCGCCATAATTATTACTTGTCCATGTTTTTGTCGTATTATCTTCTAACAATGTAGTACCGCGATAAGTAAGTTTATTTAGATCTCTTTTTCCCGTTTCAATTGAATCGATATCTTCACAAAAACTATCAAAATTTCTATTTTTTAACATTGCCATCAGCGAGCCTGTTGTTCCACTGTACTTTATAATATATACAATTCTATCGCTTTCTCCTCGAATTTTATCAGAGGCAGTGAAATTCTTATCAGATTTAAACGCTGCAATAGAGTTATATTGAAAAAATTTTAATATCAAATCCGATTCTTGATGCGTTTTTTCATCGTGATACTTTCTCTTGTAATAAACCGAATAATTAAGTTCTCCTTTATCATTAAAAAGCTTGCTATCCTCCCATGGATACACCACGCTTTCATCATCTATAGCTTTTAGTATGGATTTATCTATCGGCGCAATTTGTTTTCCGTCTTTGCAAATTTGTCTGCCGATAGACAATAAATTTTCTAAATTTAACTCTTTAGGTATTTTCCAAAATTCGCAATTATCATCGGGGCGCTTGTCGCCGTTACACTTACGATAAATTTCCCACCAGTCGATATCAAAGTCTAAATCTTTCGGTCTACTATCTCTTAAAAAGATTTCATAAAAAGGGTAATTGCTCTTTGCATGTTCGTTTTTCAAATACTGTTTAAACGCTATCTCTTTTAATTCGTTATCCGATAAGATGCCAAAATGCAGAGGATTGGTGCAAACTCCGGCATAGTTTAAGCCCATATTTATAGGCATATAAGGGATAAATGTCAAAATGCAGATGATAAAAATCGCAGAGATTATATAGTGGCGTTTTATAAGGCGCAGAGAATTAACAAAGAATTTTTTCAAATTTGCCCCCTTCAGATTTCGTGCAATGATAGCCGATTTAAGCTTAACTGGCAAGATATGATATTAAAGCCGTAGCGGCTAAGCTTTTTCAGGCGCTATTCAGCATTAAAAGCGCCTTATTTTGTTGATTCAAGCGAAAATTCTATCAAAGCCGCCGCCACAAAAACGCCGATATTCAATTTTATATAGGCCGTTACGCTTTGGGTGCCGAATGGTCCAAAATCGGGCGCGCTATTAAAAGATCGAGAGGAGATCGCTCGCCTTAAAAGCGCAATCTGTAGAAGCCTACACCTGCGGCTTAAATTTCACGGAATTTAAACGCGATATAGACTAAAGCAGCCGTAGTCGGTGCGTACGGCTAAAAATTCCTCGTCGTTTATACGCTCAAATTTCGCCTCGTAGCGCTTCACGACGTGCGAGAGCTCAAAGCCAAGCTGCAAATTTCCGCTTTTTAGATCTATGATACGGGCTTTGTCGTAGCTGATTAGCGCGAGCCGCAAACCGTCCGCGCTAACGCAAAGCTCGTCCGCCTCGGCGCATTCGCCTCGCAGCCACGCAGGATTAAGCCGCTTGCCGCTTGCAGCGTCAAGGCAAACTAGCTTGCCCGCGTAGCGCTCCTTGCCCAGCACCGAGCCGTCCGCTAAAAAGCAAATTTTATCAAAAATGCCGAAGTCACCTTTTATCTCGTTTAAAATTTCGCCGCAAGAAGCGTTTAAAGTGGTTGTGCTTAAAATTTTGATCTCGTTTTGTTTACAGTGAAGCGCCAGCCGCGTGCCGTCATCGCTAATTGCGGCGCAAAGGATCGGCGTATAGGTTTTCATTTCGGATTTGTATTCGGCAAGGGGCAAAATCTCGCCGTCTCGCAAAATAAAAATTTGACCGAACATCGCAAACGCCGCCGTCTCGCCCGCTGCGCCTGCAGCACAAACGCAGCTCGTAAATTCTCTATTTCTTTTAAAAATTAGCTCTTTGGAAAGGTCGGCAAACTCGCCCGTTTTTGGATCAAATTTGAAAATAAAATGATCCAAATCCAAAAGTAAAATTTCGCCCGCCCGCTGCGCATGCCACGCAAGCGGCTTTGGCAAAATAATATCCCCTTTTATCGCGCCGTCCGCGCCCAGCCTAGTCAAAAAATCGACCGAGCCGTTTTCTTTGTAGCCGCCGCATTTATAGACGAAAAGCTCATCGCCTACGCCTGCAAAGGCTAGCGCGCCCGTATAGCCGCCGCCGATATAGACGTGCAAACTCGCCTCGCCCGCTTTTGCGCCCGCGTTTTGCATGACGTAGCCTTTTTTCAGGCTCTCCCACTCCTTTTTCACGCAGGCTTTTTGCGCCTCGTCCGTGCTGGCAAACTCCTTTTGCGTCTGCCTTGTTTTGCCGTTTTTGATGCTCTCGCTAGCTAAAATTTGACCCTGCACGCGCAAATTTAATCGGTCGCCGCCGCTTAAATTAATTAAATTTTTCATTTTCGCTCCTGTGGATTAGTTTTAAAAATTATCGCAAAGAGGCGCTTAAAAGTCTCTAAATATCGATAATACCGAGGTGCGAGAGTAAAATTTTAACTCCGATTAAGATCAAAATCACGCCGCCTAAGATGAGCGCCTTTGAGTGTAGATATTCGCCCGTTAGCTTGCCTGCGTAGCACGCCGCGACGCACAGTGCGAAGCAGACGAGCCCGATTACGCAACAGGCGTAGAGGATGTTTATCTCGCCAAACGCAAAGGTCACGCCCACGGCCATCGCGTCGATGCTGGTGGCGATCGCACCCAGCACCAGCTCCTTCGTGCTTAGGCGCAGAGCGGGCTCGTCCTGTTCGCGGCGGGATTCTGCGATCATCTTGACGCCTAAAAACGATAAAATTCCAAACGCGACGAAGTGGTCGATCTGCGCGATAAATTTTACGAAATTTATCCCCAAAGCATAGCCTGCAAGCGGCATTATAAATTGAGCCGCCGCGTAGAAAAATGCGACGCGCGCGATCTGTGCAAATTTGAAATTCGGATATTTTGCGCCGTTTGAAATGCTAAGCGCGACGCTGTCCATCGCAAGCGCAAAAGCTATGAGTAAAAGCTCCATATCTAGCCCTTTTGGTATTATAAAAGCGTTGATTATACATTAAAATTTTCGAAATAAAATAATCAATCTTTAATTAGGGAAAAACTTTGCTTAAAAAATTAATCTTTTGTTTATTGCCGCTATTTGCGACTGCTAGCTGGGAAGAGGTCGCCGTAAAGGGACTGGACGTGATGCTTAGTGCGGGCGCGGGCGATGGCGAAAATTTTAAAAACTCACTAAGCACCCTGATAGAGCGCGCTGCAAATGAATACGAACGCACGGGCGTACAGGATTACGAGCTCGATCTGCCTAGCTACATTACCGAGCGCACGGGCAAAAAAAGCATCGCCGTGCAGAATATGCAAAGGCTGGCGAGCAAGAAGCTAAGTCTTGCCGTAGAGCCGATCAAAAAGCTCGTACTCGCTAAAATAAAAGATATGTCCGAAGCCGATACTAAGGCGGTAATGAGCGGCGAGGTGCTATTCAGCCACTATTTGCGCACCAATGCCTTTGATGAAATTTACGAAATCATTCGCCCTTTGGCACGTGAACTAGGAACTGACACGAGCTTTGCTAAAAGCTTTAAAAGTGCCGTCGGACGCGAGCCTGGAGACGATTTTAGTAGCGAATTCAGTAGCGCCTTTATTAACGAAAGCTTCGATTTTTTAAGCAAAAACGAAAGGGAATTTCGCAAAAACTCGGGCGCGATTTTAAACGCCATAAAGACGATCAGATAGGCGCGACCGCACTAAAATCTCGGCGAAATTTTACTTTAAATTTATGAAAAATTCTATCCCTGAGCTCGCGGAAAATTTTAATTCAAAATCCGTTTTAAATTTTATCTCAAATCAGACGTGCAAGCGCGCGAAAAACACAGCGCGCGGCGGTGCGGTAAATTTCGCTCCCGCTCCCTACCTCAAAAGAAATTTCAAATTTCAATACGTGGCCGCCGAGTTAAATTTTATGAGCGTGCGAAATTTAAAATTTTATCCCGCTTCGGCTGGTTTTGCCGCACGCAATCGTGCCTCGACCGGTTTTGCCGTGCGCAGTCTAGTCACGTTCTATTCCACCCCGCGCGTCAAAAATCTTGAAAGAAAATCCGCTTTAAGCTCCGCGGCTCTTTCGCCAAATTTAAAGTCCGCACAAATTCCGAGCTGCGCTGAAAACAAAGCTTTAAATTCCGCAAAAGCCTCCGCAATAAATCCTTGCGAAAATTCCGCGAAAAATTTCAAACGAAATTTTATATTAAATTTTATGGGAAATTCCACTCATAGCGGCGCAAATAGCGCGAGTTTGCTAAGCCGCGCAAGCGTCGTAGATGAGACAAATTTGAGCCCCGCAAAAAGCCTCGCCGATGCTCATACGCGACGCTTAAAGAAAAATTTTACCGAGCTCATTGCAAGCGGCCACGGCTCTGCTCATGCGCCGCAGAGCTTTGGATTGAAAAATTTTAAGGTGCGGAATTTTGCGAAGAAATCTAATTCGGCACAGAATTCTAGCTCCGCTCGAAGCTTAAATTCCGCGCAGAATTTCGATTTCGCGCAAAGCTCTAATTCTACGCAGAGCCCTACTGCCGCGCAAAATTCTGCCTCTACGCAAAACTGCACGCAAAGCTCTAATTCTATGCAGAGTTTCGGGCAAAATTCTAGTTCCGCGCAAAGCCGCGCGCAAAACCCCGTTCCGCCTAGCAGGTTGTGGGATCTGGGGCTACTTTTCGTGGCGATCGTTTGGGGATGCACTTTCGTGCCGGTTCAGCGGGCGCTGCATAGCGGCGACGTTTTTAGTTTTTTGTTTTGGCGCTTTTTGGCGGCGAGCGTTTTTACCTACCTCGCCTGCCTGCGCTTCGGCGTCAAATTTGACCGCGGCACGATAGGGCGGGGCGTGTTTTGCGGGCTGATGCTGTTTTGCGATTTTTCCTGCCAGACCATAGCGCTTGATTATGCGCTCTCCTCGACGGTGGCGTTCATTTTGGGGCTAAACGTCGTCATCGTGCCCTTTTTAATGCTTGCGTTTTTCGGCAAAAAGATCGGTGCTAGCGCCTTTGGCGGCGCGGTCGTGGCGCTTTTGGGGCTGTATTTTTTAAGCGGAGCAAGCGGCGCGGTGGGATTTGGCATAGGTGAGCGGCTGACGCTGATTTCGGCGTTTGCATACGCGCTTCACATCGTATTTACCGGCGTCTGTGCGCGCAAAAGCAATCTCTACGGCTTTGTGATCGTGCAGTTTATCTGCGTCTGCGTCTGTGCGCTAATCGCGGCAGTTTTCGTCCCGCACGCCGAATTTGAAGGCGAGATAAAGGTATTTGGAAATTTGATCTTTTCGCCGAACTTCGATTTTGTTTTCGCGCTGGTTTTAACCTCGATCTTTGCCACCGTCGCGGCGTTTGTGATCCAAACGATGGCGCAAAATCGCGGCGTAAGCGAGATAAAAACGGTGCTGATTTTCGCGCTGGAGCCCGTAAGCGCGGGCGTGATGGGGTATGCTTTCGGCGAGAAGCTAAGCGCGCTTCAAATTTTAGGCGCGGCGCTAATACTCGCGGGCATCCTGCTTAGCGAGCTGGGCGGGATTTTAGGTGCGAAGTTTGCTAAAGACCGAGCTTGCGAAAAAGCAGACCGAGGCGACTAGGATTATCGAAGCACCGCTGGTTAGATTGAGCTTGAAGCTTAAAATAAGCCCCGCCGCGCAGAAAAGCGCCGATAGCGCGCAGCTTATCGCCATCATCGAGCCCAAGCTTTTTGAAATTTTTTCGGCGATGAAGGGCGGGATCGTCATCAGTGAGATTACCAAGATTAGTCCTACGATCTGAATCGACGCGACCACCGCGAGGCTCGCCATCACTACGAGGATGTAGTAAAAGACGCTCGTATTTACTCCGCGCAGCAGGGCGAATTCTTTATCGAAGCTGATCGCTAAAAACTGCCTGTAAAAGCACGCCGTAAGCGCCGCAAATGCCGCGCCGCAAATGCCGATGAAGATTAAATTTTCGTGATTTATAGCTAAGATCGAGCCGAATAAAAAGCTCATCAGATCGGATTTGTATCCAGGCGTGAGATCGGCGAAGATTATCCCTAGCGCCATTCCAAACGCCCATATCGCGCCGATTACGGCGTCGAAGCGCTCGGTGTTTCGCAGCGTGACGTAGGCGATGAGTAGCCCCAAAAACAGCGCAAATACGCTAGCTCCCAGCACGGGCGAGATGCCTAAAAATAGCGCGATGCCGATGCCGCCGTATGCGCCGTGCGCGATGCCGCCTGCTATGAAGCTCATGCGATTTATCACGACTAGCGAGCCCACGACGCCGCAGACTATGCTGACTAAAAGTCCGCCGAGCAGGGCGTTTTGCATGAAATCGTAAGATAAAATTTCAGCCATTTTCGCCCTCCTTGCAGCAGCATTCGTTAAGCGCGAGATCGACGGCGCAGAAGTGTCCGTGCTCGCGTCGCAGGTGATCTAAAAATTCCGCTCTGCCTCCCGGATCGATCTCATGAGTGTGCGCCGAGCCGTTTGCGACGTAAAGAGCGCGGTTTGCATAGTTTAGCGCGAGTTGCACGTCGTGGCTGATTAAAATTATGCCGCAGCCGCCTTCGTTTAGGGATTTTAAAAGCTCGTAAATTTGAACCTGCCCCATCGTGTCGATGCTCGCTAACGGCTCATCGAGAAGTAAAATTTTAGCCTTCGCGCACAGCGCCCGCGCGATGTAAACGCGCTGTCTCTGGCCGCCGCTAAGCTCGCTGATACGGCAGTCTGCAAGGTCCTGCATGCCTACGCGCTCCAGGGCTTGCATGGCTTGCTCGCGCTCGGATTTACTGTAAAAGCCGAAAATTTTCTTATCTATCAGCCCCATTAAAACGACTTCGAGCACGCTGATGGGAAAGCTTTTGTTTATCGCGATGAACTGCGGCACGTAGCCCATTTGCGCCCTAGCAAGCGCGGGCGATCTGCCTAAAATTTCGATCGTGCCCGAGCTTGGTCGCAGCAGCCCCAAAAGTAGCTTTAAAAGGGTGCTTTTGCCGCCGCCGTTGGGCCCGAAAATCGCTAAAAAATCGCGCAGCTCGTAGCTTAAGTTTATATCTTTTAAAATTTCGCGTTTTTCGTAAGCAAAGTTTAAATTTCTTATCGTCACGTCCGCCATGAACGCCCTTTCGCCTAGATTTTGAAAGCATTTATTATAGCCCAAATTCGGAAAAATTGCCAAATTTTGCTATTATTACGAAAAATTTAAAGGCTAGCGGTGAAGAAAATCGGCGAAAAATCAGATGAAAATAGCTGGGATAAAAAGTCCGAAAGTTACGCTAAATTTAGCGGCGAGCTAGGGGATTTCGGCAAGCGAGTGTTTGAGATACTGCGCGGTTGGGGCGTGAGCTTTGCGGGCAAAAGCGTGCTCGACGTAGGCGCCGGCACGGGGGTTTACTCGCTATATCTGGCGTCGCTGGGCGCAAAGGTCACGGCGATCGATAGTTCGGAGGGGATGCTGCGCGAGCTAAGGCGCAGCGCGCAGGAGTTTGGCATCCCTTTGCAAAACGTATTAAATTTAAGCTTCGCGGAGTTTTGCGAGCGGCTGAGCCGCGATGGTTTTGCAGACGCGGTGGATGAAAATTTTAAAATTTATCCACGCTCGCAGAGCGAAATTTCAAACTCGCAAACTCAAGAAAGCGCCGCGCGGGCTTTAAATTTAAAAGACGCTATGAGCAAAAGCCGCGAGAGCGAAAATTTTAAAATTCCCGCAGTTTTTGACATCGCGTTTCTTACGATGAGCCCCGCGCTAAAAAGTACGGAGGATTTTGAGGTGTTTTTGGCTTTGGGCGAGCGCAAAATTTATCTAAATTGGGCGAGCGAGCGCAATTCATCAATGCTAGCGCCGCTGTTTGAGCGCTTCGGCACAGGAGCTAAAAGACTTGCTACCGCCGCCGAAAAGTTCGAGGCGATGCTAAAGGCGCGCGACGTTAAATTTAAAAGCGAAATTTTAACCGAGAGGCGCGAGCAAAAACGCAGCCTACAAGAAGCTGTGCAAAACGCCGCGTGGCACCTGCATATGGACGGCGCGGAGGCTAGCGAGCGCGAGATCGAGGAGTTTTTGAAAAAGCAGGCTAAAGGCGGGATGATAAGCGATGAGATCGAAGCGAGCTTTAAGCTGTTTTATATTTAGCCTGGCGCCGCTTTTGGGGCTTTGCGGCAATCTTTTTACGCCGCTTGAGATGCCTAAATACGACCCACAAAAGGCGCGGCTGGGCGCAAAAATTTTTACCGATGTAAGATTTAGCCGCAAAGGTCGCTCCTGCGAGAGTTGCCATAACTTCTATCTAAACGATTCGGGCGCTTCGGTGCGCGATGGACGCGTGCCTACGCTAATAAATTCTTATTATTTTGACCGCTACTTGGGCGATTATAATTTCGCGGGCTTTGAAGCGCGGATCGCGGCGTCGGTTTTTAGCGAGAATGAACTGGACGCGAGCGAAGATAGAATTTTAGAGCTTATCAGGAAGAATTTAGCCTACAAGCAGGCTTTTGAAAGTGCTTACGGCGAGGCGAATACGGCGAACTTCATTGATGCGCTAAAGGAATTTTTAAAGTCCAAAACGGCGGTAAATTCCAAATTTGACCGATTTTTGCGCGGCGAGGTTAAGCTAAATGATGCCGAATATAACGGATATGTGCTTTTTGTGCGGCTATGCTCGGCATGCCACAACGGCGTTAGCCTAGGCACCGGCAGCTTTACTAAAATTCGCCCAAGCGCGGAAGAGGAAGATGCGCCTAGGCATAGGTTCACTTCCGACGGATTTGAGTTGCGCCGCGTGCCTAGCTTGCGCAATATCACGCAAACCGCGCCTTACGTAAACGGGCAGACGGATTTGCGTCTTGCGGTGCGGCAGATCGCAAAGGATCTGCTAAAATACGATCTTAGCGATGAGGAGCTTGATGCTTTGATGAGCTTTTTAGCTACACTTAAGGGCGAGATGACGGAGGCGCAGGATGAAAGATAAGATAATGTGGGCTTTGATGGCGGGGATTATGATATTAGGCATAGTCATCGCCGGGAATTATTTCTCGTCGCTAAGAGATGTAGCGAAATTTAGCACGATTTCGCGCGAGCTAGCTTTGATCGATAACGCCGATAACCGCTTAAATATATTATTTGATGCAAAGATCGCAAGAAGGGACTTTTCGATTGCAAATGCCGATATGCGCGGCATCTATCAGGTGCTGCAAGCTTTACAAAAAGACAAAATCATCGATAAAATCGGACTTAGCAGCGATGTGCGCGCGATCGGAAGCGCTTTTAGCGATAAAATTTCACTTTTGGACGAGCTTGGGGCTTTAAATTCGCAGAATTTAATCCTTTTTCAAAGTCTGCAGCAAAAATTTTTATCCAGTGGCGCAAATGCGCAAAGAGCAAATCTCTACTCTCAAATTTTAGGGCTTAATTATAAAAATCGCTCCGAGATCTCTGCTTTAAAAAGTGCGCTAGAAAACGCAGATGCGTCAAGCCCCGACGAAGCTGCGTTTATAGGAATCGCACGGCAAATTTTAAGGAATTTCGAGCGACAAAATATCATCGTAAGCGATAATCTCTCGTTACTAAACGAGCGCTTCGCAAGCCTGCGCGAGCGATTTTCTTACGCTAGCGAGGAATTTTACGGCTCGTTTATGCAAATGACTATGCTTTACACGGCGGTGTTTTTGTCGTTTTTACTGCTTACTTACATCATCAATTCCGATGCTTTGCGTAGTAAACGCGCCCTCGCGCCCTATCGCGCGCTATGCAAGGAGGCAGGCGAAGCGATAGTTTTAGCAGATCAGAGCTTTAAAATTTTATACGCTAATAAAAGCGCGCTTAGCTTAAGCGGCTACGAACAAAGTGAGCTGCAAGGGAGCGATCTTGGAGTTTTGATGCCCAAAGATAAGGGGATCGAACTTCCTGCGATGGTAAATAAAAGTGCCAAAGATACGCGCCTGCTTCGTAAAAACGGCGAGCTAGCCGACGTGAGCCTAAGGCTAGCAAATATAGCGGCTGCATCCAAGCCGCCGCTATATGCGCTTTACGCTCACGACATCGGGGAGCGCGAGATTATGAAACTAGCTCTTGCGAGCGCAAAGGAGAGCTTAAACAATCAAGTCTATATCGATCATCTTACGGGCCAGGGCAACGAAGCGGCGCTATATGAGCTAATAAACGCCGAAAAAACGGGCGTAGCGATCTACATCACTATCGTAAATTTTGCGAATTTACGGCTTTTTTACAAGGCAGAGACGACAAATGAAATTCTGCGCTCCTTTGCGCGCACGCTTGCGATGTGTATCGAATCGCATGAGATCAAAGCCAGTATCTTTCGCATCCAATCGGATGAGTTTTGCCTATTTTACGAGGGGCTAAATGTCGCGCGCGACGTGGAGATCATAAATAAATATTTCACCGATAAAGTTTTCAATCTTCATACGACCGAGGGCTTTGCGTCCGCGCCTTTAAATATCACGATGGGTGTAAGCGAGCGTGCAGACGTAGCGGGCGGCGCAAATAGGGTCTTTCAGGCGGTTATGGCGATGTATGAGGCGCAGAGCAAAAACGAGCACGTGGGCTTTTACTCGCGCCCAAATGCGATTGAGGAAAAATATCTGCAAAATCAGATTATGATCAACACCATTCAAAACGCGATCAAGAAAAATCAAGTCTTTGTGCTTGTTCAGCCCATATTTGATATTACTCATCGCGATCCTAGTGGTAACACCTACGGCACCGAGGGCGGTGATTATGTCCCATTAGTATATGAAATTCTAATCCGTCTAATCGACCGCTCAAGCAAGACGCGCTGCCCGGGTGAGTTTATCGACATCGCAAAGCAGACCTCGCTTTACATCCCACTAACTCAGGTCGTAATAAACGAAGCCTTTCGCTTGCTAGACCGCTTCGCAGGGACTTGCTTTAGCATAAATCTTTCATATTTTGACATCGCAAACGAAGGTATCAAGGAGCTTTTAGAGCGCAAGCTCGCATCCAGCCCAAATGCTTCAAATTTATTTATTGAAATTTTAGAAAGCGAGGAATTCGACGATTACGAGAGCCTACGCAGCTTCATCGCCGTAGCCAAAAACTACGGCTGCAAGGTCGCGATAGACGATTTTGGCAGCGGATACTCCAACTACTATAGAATTTTAACGCTTGATGTGGATTACATAAAGATCGACGGAGCGCTCATCAAAAACATCGCAAACGATAAAAACTCGCGCGCTATCGTCGAAACTATCGCTAACTTCGCGCGCAAGCAGGGCTACGAGCTCATCGCCGAATACGTAGAAAACCATGAAATTTCAATCATCTTAGAAGAGATGGGGATTAAATATATGCAAGGCTACTTCTACAGCAAACCAATGGAGCCTTCGAGGATAAAATTCTAATATCATCTCGCCGCAGCCTTATAGCCCGCCTCTTTAAATTTATAGCCCAAAGATTGCCTCCGTAAAGTAAGAAATTCTGTTTTAGCAAGCCGCCGCTTTAATTCATAGGAATTCATCTTAGTAGATACTGCGCGGTTTTATCGCAAACTTATGGCGCGCCTTATAGCTAAATTGCCAAAAAAGCTTACGCGTGGCAAATGAAGTGGGAGCTAAATTTAAAATTTAATAGCGGATTTATGGATAAAATTTTATGAAGTTCAAAATTTTAAAATTTAAAATGCACAAGCTTTGCTCTAATTAGCGATAGAGCTTTCAAATGCAGGCGGAATTTTTAAGTGCAAACTTCCCGCTTCAGCAAGAATGGATTTAAGCTTTAGGCTTTAGTGCATTAGCTCAAGCAAATTCGCTCTAAGCCTTCATGCTCCCCGTATCCTTAAATCTTTGATGCCACGACAGCGCCTCGCTTAGGATGTGCGGAGTATGCCCCGCACAGGGCTGCGCACATGCCCGCTCGAAATAATCTCTCAGCGCGTCTTGGTAAGTGGGATGTGCGATGCTTATCATCGCGCGAGCCCGCTCACGAGGGCATTTACCGCGCAGATCGGCGATGCCGTATTCGGTGATGATGACTTGAGTGTCGTGTTCGGTATGATCGACATGGCTTACGAATGGCACGATAGCGCTAATCGCGCCGCTTTTAGCGAGCGATGGGCTCAAAAACAGCGACAAATATCCGTTGCGAGCGAAGTCACCGCTACCGCCGATGCCGTTTTTCATCTGCGAACCCATGACGTTAGTGGAGTTTACGTTGCCGTAGATGTCTGCCTCTAGCATGCCATTCATCGACACGACGCCAAGCCTTCTGATAAGCGCTGGCGAGTTTGAGACGTCTTGTGAGCGCAGTATGATGTGCTTGCGGTAGAAATCGATATTTTTTTGAAATTCTTCGACGCCTGCGGGGCTAAGCGATAGCGCCGTGGCACTTGCAGTGCCTACGACACCTCTTTTGATGAGATCTAGCATGCCGTCTTGGATCACCTCGGAGTAGCATTGCAGCTCTTGGTAGCCAGCATTTTGTAGCGAGCTAAGCACGGCGTTAGCGACGTTGCCGATGCCCGATTGTAGCGGCAGTAGCTTCTTTGCGGGAAGTCTGCCACAAGCTTCCTCGTTTTTTAAGAATTTTACGACGTTGCGCCCGATCGCACTTGAAATTTCATCCACGGCGGTAAAATTATTGACGCGATCATGCGTCCTAGCCTCTATGATGGCGACTACTTTGGCAGGATCTACATGCATGTAAGGGCTGCCTACACGATCGCCTACGTGCTTGATAGGCAGATCCGCAGCGTGAGGCGGCAGGCGTAGATCCGTAACATCGTGAATGCCCTCCAGCTCAAGCGGCTGATAGTAATTCACTTCTAAAATCACGCGATCGGCGATATCGAGCCAGGCTTGGTTGTTGCCTAGCGACGTGGACGGCACGAGCTCACCACTTTCTTTAATCGCCACTACTTCGATCACGGCAAAGTTTAGATGCGGAAAAAAGCCAGCCTTAAGCTGCGCGGCAAGGCTTGATAGATGCACGTCTGCGTATCGCACGGCGCCGCTATTTATCGCACGGCGCATATCGGCATCCGTAAAAAACGGCGCGCGAAAGCTCACGGCATCTGCTTTTGCTAAAACTCCGTCTAAAAACGGATCGGTCGATGCGCCTGTAAAAATTTCGATTTGATAGGGCTCGCCTTTTTCGTGCAGCGCTGTCGCTCGTTGTGCCAGGGCTTGTGGTAGCGCTAGCGCGCAGCCCGCCCCAACAAAGCCGCTAAAGCCCACCGATGCGCCATTTGGGATTAGCTCGCAGGCTTCCTCGGCGCTCATAATTTTTGATTTTAGATATTCGTTTTGCACGCGTGAGTTCATTTTCCGTCCTAGCCGTGATTTGGGCGAAATTATAATATTTTTGCGCTAAATTTCAAAATCTAAAATTTCGTGCGCGAGCTAGGCTATAGAGCAAAATATGAGGCGCGATCGGTTGGGATACGCCGCAAACGCTTCCGATTAGGCTTTTTTGCTTCGGCGGTTGCAATACCGCTTGTGTGAGCACTCGGTAAATAGAGTTTTAAGCGTGATTAAAGCTTGGCTTGATGATCTCGCCGCGATACCATCAAACGCTCATCGCGCGCCGGATTTTGCGGAATTTAGGCACAAAATTTACACATAATTTATGAGCTACGATATTTAAATTTAAGCTTCTTTTTGCAATTTAATCGCTCGCCACACTCGAATTTAAATCCCCGCCTTGTAATTTTAAAATAGATATTTTGAAATTTATCGCTCGTAGCGTTTAAATTCCGCGTCTAGCGAGCCTTGAACTCATATTTGAAATTACATCGCTTGTGGTGCACGCATTTGCCCACTGCACCTATATTTTAATCCGCATTAATTGAAATTCTTACCGCTTAAACTTCTCGCTGTCCGAAATTCTCGCCGCTGCACACAAGACGGCAGTTTAAAATTCAAATTTCGCGCTTTTTTGGGAGCGGCTCGACGTAGATACGCAAAATTTTGATAAATTTTACGCTCTCGAAATTCTAAAAATTATATCGTCACGACTAAATTGCAGATTTTGTTTAAATTCTAGTTCTTAAAATTGTAGCTCCAGCCGTTACACGAAATTTTAATTCAAAGAGCCTTGCCGCGTAAATTCTAATCTCTACTGAGCCCAAAAATTGACGCCGCTTACGACGCAAATTTAAACGCGTTTTAGAATTTAAAATTTAGTCCGCCTTGTTACCATTTTCGGTCGAGCTTTATAAAATTTCGGCAAATTTTATACTTGCAAAATTTTAAACTCTATCGCCGCAAAATAGGGCAAAATTTCATCTCTGCGGCTTGCCGTCGCCGAATTTTGCGACTATCTCATCGCTGCAGCTCTCCTTGGGCACCCAGCCATCGCGCTTCATCCTCGCCAGATTGTCGCACGCCTCCTGCGAGCCGCCCTCGCAAAGCTCGTCGTATATCACGAGGCTGCGGCACTGCCCGCTCGCGAAACTCTCCAGCGCCGCGGCGTTGCCTAGGCAGGCTCGCTCGCGCAGATCGCTCATCGCGCGCTCACCTGCGCCGCTCATTTTATCTCCCTGCTTCCGCTCGGCGAGAGTGGCGAGCTCGCATGCGTCTGCGAAAAAGCCCTGCGCTTTGAGGCGGTTCCGCACGACGCCGCGACCGCCCAGCTCGTATCTCATCGCCGCTTCGTAGCATGCGGCGGCATCTTTTTTGCTGCATTTTGCTAAAAGCGCGCTAGTTTTTGCGCTGCTAAATTTAAACTCTTTGGCTTTGCCGTCCGCGTTTGCCAAACTAAGCGCCAGCGCCGCTGCCAGTGCAAGCTTTAAAGCTTTCATCTCCGCTCCTTTTATTTCGTTTATCCGCTCGCTCGCCCCGATTTACTGCTTCATCGCACCACACCCACGAAAATCGCTTTAAATTTTAAAACCGAACCTCGCTCATTAGAAGCAAAACGGGGCTGCTACGCGGTGATCAGCGCCTTTAAATGCGGATCGCACGCTCATCTAGGTGCGAGTTGTAAAATTTAAGCTTTCGTGCGGCGAAATTTGCAAGGCGTCCGGTAATCTACGCGGTCTAGCCCTAAAAAGCAATTCTGCGCCGCTCAAAGAAGCGCTTTGCCTCTGCCGTGCTAATTTTTCGGCAGTAGATCGAGCACCGCGCAGGCACGCTTGTTGTGCATTTTGCATGCCTTATCTAGCGCCTGCCCCGAGAGCTCAAAGCTTTGAGGAGTGCCTATTCCTTGGAGATATTTGACCGACAGCTCGTAGCACGCCTCGCTACTGCCGGCATCGCACTGCTCGCGAAAAAGCTCAAACGACGCCACGACGTCCTTCTGCACGCCCAAGCCCCGTCCTAGCGCATCTGCGTAGAAAAAGCACGATAGCTGATCTTTGCGCTCGCAGCCGCTTTTTAGACCGCGCGTGACGCGCTCGCAGGAGCCTTCGTCGCTTTTTACGATGCAGCTTTGCAGATCCGCCCGCGAAATTCCGTCCGTTTGGATGACCGCATCGGCGCTGCTTTGCGAGCCGGCGCTTGCTTCGCCGCTCTTTAGAAAGTGCGCGCTTGCGGTCTCGCCGGTGCTTGTTATTTTGTCCGTTTTGCCCGCCGCAGAAATTTTATCCGCCCACTCGCTCTCGTTGCAGTTTGCTGCGATGGCGCAAAATAGCGCTAAAAATAGAAATTTTTTCATACCCGCCTCCGTTAAATTTAGCGCTATTTTAATTAAAAATACTGAATTTAAGAGAAATTCGCTCTGCTCCAAATTTCAGCTTTGTATCGCAATGTGTTTGGAGTGCGAAATTTAAAGCGCGCCGCCGAAGCGATCGATCATAGGCTCTTTAGCGCCGCAAGTACGTTTTGCGCGTCCTGTTCGGGCTCGGCGATGCGGCTAAAGCGCTTTATCTCCTTGCCGTCTTTAAAAATCAGAGTTTGGCGGTGGTAAAATTTCTTCCCGTCGCCCGTAGTGAAGGTTTCGAGCCCAAGCGGCGCTTCAAGCTCGAATTTTTCGTCGTTTATGAACTCAAACGAGGCGCCCGTAGCGCGCTTAAACTCGCTCGTGCCCGCCTCGCCCATGCTGCCTACAGCGATAAGCTCAAAGCCTAGGGCTCTTATCTGCGCAAGCGCGCTTTCGTAGGCCTTGCACTGAAGCGTGCAGCCAGTAAGCCCCGCCGTGCCGCGCAACTCTGCGGGCAAAAATTTGCCGCTGTCGCCCATTTTCGGATAGGTAAAAACCACGCAATTTTTCGGTAAATTTATCATCTCTCGCCTTTTGATCGAAATAGGTTGCAAAAATAGCATAAAAAATCTTAAACCCGCTTAACGGATGAAATTTTGCAGCCTCTTGATATCATTGACTAGCTGTGTTTGAATGAGGAGCTTTTTGGCGGCGCAAGCGAGAGCGGTGAGCCTGTAAGTGGAATTTTACCACGAAATAAGCGGGAGTTAAAAAGATTACACGATAAAGGTCTCGGTTCCGCGCGGCGTTATCGTTAGGTGATTAAATTTTATGCTAGCTTTGAGTAGAATTTTAACCGAATCGCCCTTACTCGGCTTTAAGCAATAGCGTTATAAAATAATCGAATAAAAAATCATAATAAGGAAAGCAAATGATAAATGATGACTTTAAAAGATGGGCTTTGAATTTCGGCAGTTGTGACGGCGGTGATATAGGCTCGCCGAAAGACCCCAGTATTTGGCTTTGCGGATTAGAGTGGGGAGGCGGTTTTAAAGAAGAAGAACTACAAAATATTTTTAAAAATAATGATTTAAAAATTCCTGCCATATACGAGGATTGTAAGGAAAATTTAAAATACCAGTTTAATATAAAAGCTATAAAACTTTTGGCGGCAATAAACGGTGAAGAAAATCATGTCAAATTTAATGAAACTTTTAAACCGTTTTCGCGAGGCGGCAAAGGATATTTTAAGATGAATTTATATCCTTTATCCTTTAAAGACACCAATCACAACAGATGGACTGAAGCTATTAGCAAAGAAACGGGTTTTAAAGATAAAGACAAATATATTAAATGGATTAGATTAAACAGATTTCCGATATTTAACTCATGGGCAAAAGAATATAGACCAAAGATAATTATTTGTACGGGCATAAGTTATAAAGATGACTTTATTGTAGCGTTCGGCGATCAAAATACACAGCTACAAGAAAGAAATTTCAAGGATTACAAGAAATTTTTCTATTTTAAAAATAGCTACGGAGCGCTGGTTGTGATAATTTACTTTTTAGGTGGTCGTCACGGGCTTAAAAGCGATGAAGAAATAAGACAAACGGGTAAAGAAATAGCTAAAATTTATGAAGCGTATTTATCGAAATTGGATTAATAAAATTCCCCATATAACTTGGATATTTAAATAGATTTTGTTAAATCTCATATTTTGGTTTCGTTTTGTTATCATAGAATTTTACTCGTTGTTTCCCGCGATCGTTTCGATTAGTTTGCGTTTGTTGCGGCGGTTGTAAAGCACCGACGAAAAGAGCGATAGCGCGATGAATAAGATCCCCACGGTGCCGGTTATGATCTCGCTTACTTCAAATTTCAGCTTGGCAAACATTATAAACGCCAAACACGCGATGGCGTAGTGCGCGCCGTGCTCCAGATACGCGAAGTGCGACAGCGTGCCGCGAGCGATGAGATACAGGGTGATGGAGCGCACGAACATCGCGCCCGCGCCGAGGCCTAGCATGATGATGAAGATATTGTCGCTTAGCGCAAACGCGCCGATCACGCCGTCGAAGCTAAAGCTCGCGTCTAGGGTTTCTAAATATAAAAAGCCCGCAAGGCCGTTTTTTACGCCGTCCGTACCGAAAAGTCGGTCAAAGCAGGAGATGAGTAGATAGAGCAAGATCGCGCCGAAATACGCCGCGCCGAGCGTAGCCGAGCCCGTTTTAGCAAGCAGCACGAGCCCTGCGGCCAGAGCGATCAGCGTGGGCGCGTTTGGAATGCGCTTTAAAAATCGCACGAGCCCGTTATTTTCGATTATGCCTAGCCAGTGTAGCTCGCGCTGCGTATCGAAGAAAAAATCGCAAAAGACCATCAGCAAAAACGCGCCGCCGAAAACATAAATTTGCGCTTCGTTCTCGCTTAAAATTTCATGGTAGCGGTGCGGCTGCTTAAGCGCCAGCACGAGGGTTTCCCAAAGACCCAGATGCGCGCTAGCCGCGACGATTAGCACGGGGAATAAAAACCTCATGCCAAAAACCGCGATCGGAATGCCCCAGAGGATAAATCTGCTCTGCCACACCGGCGCCATATCTTTTAGCACTTTGGCATTGACTACGGCGTTGTCGAAGCTGAGGCTGATTTCGAGCACGCATAAAAGCGCACAGATGTATGCAGCACCCGCGCCGCCGATATAAAACGCGATAGCAAGCGCGATTAGGCTTACCACAAAAGAGGAGTAAAAATATTTCATCGCTGTCCTAGCCGATTTTTTGCGCGATTTTAGCAAAATTTAGCCCTAAATTCTATATAATTGCAAAAATTCCAAAAAAGGCAAAAGATGCTTACCAATCCCGTATTTATCAGTATCTGTGTGATGTGCGCGCTGTGCTTGTTTAGGTGCAACGTAATGCTTGCGATCCTAATCGGCACGATATGCGCCGTGCTCTCAAGCAATATCCCGCTAGGAGACGCCATAAATTTATTCATAAACGGTAATCCCGAAAACGCCGGCAGCCTCGGCATGGGCGGAAATTTAGAAACCGCACTTTCATATCTGCTGCTAGGCGTCATCGCAAGCGCGATCTCAAAGACCAACTTAACGGCGATCTTGGTGCGCGCGGTGGCAAATTTAATCAGCGACAAAAAATACGTTTTTATCTTTTCGATCGCCTTTTTTGCGTGCTTTTCACAAAATTTAATCCCCGTGCATATCGCCTTTATCCCGATTTTGATCCCGCCGCTAGTCAAGATCATGAACTCGCTAAAGATCGACCGCCGCGCCGTAGCGTGTGCGCTGACGTTCGGCTTGCAGACGCCGTATATGGCGCTGCCGCTGGGATTTGGACTTATATTTATGGGGCTAATCGAAAAAAATATGAACGCAAACGGCATCGCGGTAAGCCTAAGCGACATATCAAGCGTGATGTGGCTAAGCGCCGTGCCGATGCTTGTGGGGCTAGTGCTGGCCGTGATCTACTACCGCAAGCCGAGAGACTACGCCGAAACCAAACAGAGCCTGGATGCGCATTTTAGCGAGCTTAAGATGGGTATGCGCGAATGGGGCGCTCTAGCGGGTATCGCGGTGTGCTTCGCCGTGCAAATTTGGATCAAATCCCTTCCGTTTGCCGCGCTTAGCGGAATTTTAGTAATGCTTGCGAGCAAGGGCATCGAGTGGAAGAAGCTCGATAACGTATTTGACGAGGGCGTGCATATGATGGGCTACATCGCGTTTTTGATGCTGATCGCCGCAGGATACGGCACGATATTAAAAGAAACCGGCGGCGTGAATGAGCTGGTGCATGTAGCGAGCACTTTAAGCGGCGGCAAGCTCGGCGGCGCGCTGTTGATGATCGGCATCGGACTGCTCGTGACGATGGGCATAGGCTCGAGCTTCGGCACAATCCCTATCATCGCTACGATTTATTGTCCGCTAGCCGCGCAGCTGGGCTTTAGCACTGCAGCGACGATCTTTATCATCGGCGTGGCTGCGGGTATCGGCGATGCGGGCTCGCCTGCGAGCGATAGCACGCTCGGGCCTACCGTGGGGCTGAATATCGACGGTGAGCATAGCCATATGTGGGACACTTGCGTGCCGACCTTTATTTTCTTTAATATCCCGCTAATTATATTCGGCATAATCTTTTCGATGATG